>JAKATV010000385.1 GCA_021818565.1 Planctomycetota bacterium | reverse complement strand
ATAAAGATCAATATTGGCCGCACCATCATAAAGCGGAACCGCATTACATAATATGGCATCGGTGAATTTTTCCGTGATGTAATCATCCGCGACCGCCCGTTCCAGTGACAGATAAAAGCAATGATTTTCAATACCCAGATATTTATCGTTGCCATGGTGGCTGTCGCTGCTGCGGTGATACCCGCCCAGCGCCCGGTCCGCGAGTTTGCCGTAAATATCCACATCGCCGATGCGCCGGGCCAGATCACGAATCATGGCGACGCGCCAGGCGTATTGCCCGTTATCCACCACCGAACACCTGCGCGTTTTAACGGTATCCCGCGGTGGTACCCAGCAGCAGAAAGTCGGCGCGTAGCGGATGTAGGCCAGGTCATCGTCGGGTAGCGGATTCTGAACAAAGCTGTGACAATTCGGTATTTTGGGGTGTCGAGTTTCTTTCTCCACGGAGAGCAGAAATTTTTGCCCTGGAAGATCAACAAAACTCTGAGTGATTGTCGCATCATTTAAATAGACACCAACGACAAAATCGGCCGGTGCCTCGCCGCTGATAATGTCGCATCGCGGAATCGCCCAGGGCAAAATTGCCCGCGACATAAAGTGCCGCACCGCCGAAGAAGGAAATATCCAGCGAATCGTTTTAGCGCCAAAGCGAACCATCACGCTGTTTTGCATCAGGCATGAGCGCGACAATACCGGGGGATCGGGGCGTTTGCCGGCGATGGCATAACGAATTTCCCGTACCAATGTATTCAGCGGCCCAAACGCGGATCGCCACTCCGGCGACAGCCGGGCCGTCTGGGCGGGTGAAGTAGTCAGATCCGTTCCGATAAAATGTTTGCGGTTTGCGGTAGTCAATTCGATGGTCCGCCGACCGTCGCGATGGCGTAAGACTAATTTGCCATTCTCAATGGCCCAACTATGCTCATGAATGGACGGAGCGCCCTCAAGGCGGTGGTCGGGCCGCAAAGTTAAGCGCATGGAACGCCGTCCAGCGGCGCGGTAAACATACCGCTTGCCGGCAACATCCCGTTCTTCTATCTCCGTCGGTTGGTGCTCCTGCGGTGCCACCAAGAAAATCCTTTCATCAGCACGGTTTCGCGGCGGCTAAGACGCCCGCGAATCCAGATATTCCACCACATCCCGCGCAACCCAGCTCATCGCGTCCATGGCACCTTGCGTCCGAGCCGCCAGATGCGGCGCGAAAATCAGATTCGGCAATCCCCACAACGGATAGTCGGTCGGCGGGGGTTCGGGTTCGTGAACATCCAAAGCGGCCCCAAAAATTTTGCCGGTTTTCAGAGCTTCCGCCAGCGCGTAAGCATCGATCACTTCGCCCCGCGCGGTATTGACGATAATGGCATGATTTTGCATGAGGGAAAATATTTCGCGGTTAATCATTTGCGCATTGCCCGGACGGTGGCTGACGTGAATAGTCAGGATATCAGAGCGGCGATATAACTCCGACTTTTCCACGCTTTGCGCGGGGAAATCAACCTGCGAGGCAACATCCAGCACATCGTTATAGATCACCTTCATACCAAAGGCATAGGCCACGCGGCCCACCGCCTTGCCGATGCGCCCCATGCCCAGAATGCCCAATGTTTTTCCATGTAATTCCAAGCCGCGGCTGGTTTTCCGAAAGCGATGAAATTCTTCCGCGGAAACCGGCGTCTTTAAATTCACCACCGGCCGGGCCAGCGTAAATATCAGATTAAACACATATTCCACCACGGCATGGGTATTGGCCTGGGGGGTGGAAAGGACTTTAATATTGCGCCGGGCGCAGGCATCTTGATCTATATTTTCCAAGCCCACGCCGGCGCGGCCCACTACTTTAAGTTTCGGCCCCAAGGCCAGTAGAGCGTCATCCACCCGCGTGTACGTGCGGACAATCAACCCGGTGGCCTGCGCTAACGCGGCAGCAAGTGCCGGGCGGTCCTTATAGGTGATTTCCTGAACCGCAGCATTCTGTTTGAGCCAAGCCAATGGCGTAGCTTCAAGACCCTCGGTGAGAATAATTGTGTGTTTCATAGGCCGCTTATTTCCTGCCCCGGAATCGATCCGGATATTGGCTTTGAGTATAGTTTGATTCCCAGAGCATTGCCACCGCCCGCCGTCTGGCTGTCGTCTGGCTATCGCACGGGGCCATCCGCTGGGGCCAACGCTGAACCGGGGATATGGACTGGCATGGAACCAATTGACCGATTCATTTGATGCGACTCGGCGGCACCCGCACCGTGCCTGCGGCGGTAATTCGGATGTTTAATTTTCGGGTCTTGCAACTCGGTGACATTTCTTAAATATCCCCAAGTCAAGCACCGCGCCGTTGGGGAAATCGGCGGTTGTGTCAAAGGTGGAGCGGCTGGTGGAGGTGAAGATGACTACCACGCAACGGGCGGTCCGGACGTATTGCAGATCACCAGGTGCCGGGCCGGTGTAGCGGCGGTTATCGGATTTCTGAAAATGGAAAACAAATTGTGCCAAGCCCGCAGGCGTGTTCAAAAGCAGGTCGGGGCCGGTTACATACACACCATTATTAATTTGTTTGAAGGAGTCATACAACTTCAATCGCAGGGCGGGTGTTTGCCCGGTGGCTCCGAAGCGGTGATTGTTCCAGAACTGAATGAGGCCGCCTTCCTCGGATGTTTTATTAAATCGCGATTGATCTCCCTTGTACGTAACCTGCACCCGGAAATTCCGATGCCGCAACGCCGCATAAAGCGTTTGCAGCACCAGCAAATCGCCGTAGCATAACTTTCCGGAATTGTCCGCAAGCGATGGATCAGGGTTATCCGGTGATCCGGGATACGGGCCTGGCCGACGGATGTGCGGATAGGCCGTATATGCCTGCTTGATTCTATTTAGCAGAATATTCCGCGGCACATAAACGCGTGGATCAGTCAATGCGGCAAGAAGGCCTATCATGCGCGGCGGAATGCCTTGTGGCATGCCGGCGCAAGAAAGATTATTCGTCGAAAAGAGACCTGACGACCGACTGCCGCGGCTGATAACCCATTCCGCGGGGTGTTCGTGCCGGCCCGACCACGCCGATACGCGGCAGCGGCTGCGGCTTACCGGCAGCATTCGCAGATCATGTTCCGCGCGCCGCGCCAGAGCAGAAAATGCGCCATTGTAAAGTTCCTCTATCCACGCCACTTGTTCAGCACTTTGCGGAATGTAATAAAATCTGCGCCCATACCAGCGCAGGGCCGCCAGCATCGGATCATGATCCTGTTTATCAGCCATGATCAGTGCGTAGAATTGGCCTCGCGTAAGCAACTGATGCAGCAAATTCAAGGCGGCCATGCGCACCGCCATGATCTGTGCGTGGAAAAGCTTGTCCGCCAGGCAATCGCGCAAGGTGCTACCGGTCAAAGCGCGAATCGCATCAGCTTCCGGCCTCTGCACCAGAACGAAGCGGTGGGCGGGGCGATCCAGTGAAAGAATCAGTGGGTCCACCATCGCGCGATCGCCTGCGGCCTGCGCCAGCGAGCAGGCGTGAATCAATACGCGCCAGTGTTGGAAAAGGGGAATCTGCCGGGCCAACACGCCCAGCCCCAGCGATGGATCCGCCGCCATCAGTTGGTTCATGGCATAAATCTTCATCTTCGGCGACTGTCCGTACCCCGCAATGATCCGCATCAGCACGGCCAAGCGTGCGGGATTGGTCGCCGGGACCAAACGCAATAAGCGACGATCGGCTTTTTTACGCGCACGTGCCGCATCGGAAACATTCCCCAGCGTATGCAATAGTAGCGTTGGCCGCGGGCCTGCCCCAACTGTCGCGCTATTTAACGCACAGCCGCCGAGTTGCGCCGCGATGGTCAACAACCCCGCGGCGGCGATGCCCACCTGCAACATCCATGGCCAACGCGTTGTCTGACAAAGCAGTACCATGTCCATTTTACCCGTGCTCAACCCTGACGACCCCTCATAAACCGCCCAAGCATTTTACAGGCGGTATGTTTTGAAACCGTTAATCCAACCAACCACCGGACGAAAGGCGGCCCGATCCTCCGCCAGGCATACAGGACATTTCAGATCCATTGTAATCCCGGCCATTACCCGGACAGGCTCTCTCGGCCTTTAGCCTTGCAATTCAGAGCTTCTGCGCACAAGATTAGCGGCACGGTCAGTGCCGACCGTGCCGGGGTGGATGATGGCCGCTTTTTTATTGCATAATTTGGATGTCCTGCTGCCCATGCTGGTGCTGTTGGCCTTGGCGGCGGTTTTTGCGGCTGTGGAAACCATGTTTTTTTCCCTGACACGTCATGAACTTTATGAGTTTAAAATCAGTGGTAAACGTGGGCAAGTGCTGGCGGCTGCCTTGCGCGAGCGCAGTCGGCCCCTGCTGGTGCTGATTCTTCTGGTGAATATGGCCTGCACCATTCTGTTTTTTGTGCTTAGCACTATTTTGCTGCAACGCCTGAACCGGCATTATGGGCACTATGCGGTTATCGCGTTGAGCTTGGCACCGGTGATAATTGTGGCGTATTTCGGGGAATTGGTTCCGAAAATTTTCGCACGAAGATTCAACCGGCACCTGGCCGCCGCCGCGGCAGGCCCCATGACCGTTCTGATGCGCGGCGCTGCGCCGGTGCTGGGGGTTATTGAACGGGTATTAATTAATCCGTCGCACCGGCTTCTGGGGCGCAAGGCCGGCCCGCATTTATCCCTGTCGGAATTGCGTGAACTGCTGCTGATGAGCCGCGATCAGGGGGTGATTGACACCGCGGAAAATCAAGTGATTCAGCAAGTGCTGTGGCTGCGGGAAATCCGGGTGCGCCATGTGATGGTGCCGCGGGTGGATATGGTGGCTTTTAATATCCAGCGACCGATTTCCGAGCTTTCAGACTTGCTGCAGCGCAGTAGGCTTTCCAAGATTCCGGTTTATGACCGGGACATTGATAATATTCTCGGCATCCTGTATGCCAAGACGTTTTTGCTGGATACCCCCGCCAATTCCACGGGTTTGGTGCCATTGCTTAAACCAGCACATTTTGTGCCTGAACTGCAAACACTGGACCAATTGCTGGCGGGATTTCGCACTCGACATCTGCAAATGGCCATTGCGGTGGATGAATACGGCGGCATTGCCGGCGTAATTGCGTTGGAGGATGTTGTGGAGCAACTGATCGGGGAAATTTATGAACCGCATGAGCCGGTAAAAATGCCGGTTCGAGAAATTGCCCCCGATGAATTTCTGGTATCCGGTGATTTATCGCTCCTTGAATGTGGTGAGCTTTTTGGTGATCCGGTAAAAGCGCCTCACATCTCCACCATCGGAGGACTGATTTACGCCCAGCTCAATCGTGTGCCCCGCGCCGGCGACACCGTGGCCCTGGATCGTATGCAATTAACCGTGCAGTCCATGCGCGGCCGAC
>JAKATV010000532.1 GCA_021818565.1 Planctomycetota bacterium | reverse complement strand
TACGAGTCGGAACATCGACTCGAGGAGAACTTTCATCTCCTTGACTCAACACACTCTCCATCGCACTAGCCGGCACATTTATGTGCCGCTGCGTCGCGAAAAGCGCACCCGCCGCAGCCGACATTTCCGGATATCATCGGCGCGATCCCACACATTAAACAACAATATGGACCCCGCCCGGACAACCGCAGCGGACGGTTATGGGTGTGACATTTCGCCGGAGACGGTTACAATTCCGGGCATATTAGTCGGACCGACTCCCAAAGCACTTGGAAGTAGTGAGTTTAGCAATGGCGATTATTGGACATGGGGTGGACGTCGTGGATATTGAGCGTATCAACGCCATGATCGAGCGCCACGGGGAGCACTTTTTGCACCGTTGCTTCACCGCCGGTGAAAGCGATTATTGCCGGGAGAATCGGGACTTTGCGATCCATTTTGCCGGGCGCTTTGCCGCCAAAGAAGCCATTGTTAAAGCCCTGGGAACCGGGTTTCGCGGACGCATTGCCTGGACAGATATGGAAATTCTTCCCGATTCCAAAGGTAAACCCGTGCTGCGGCTAACTGGGCACACTGCGGCTCTGGCCCAACAGGCCGGCATCACCGCCTGGCATATATCCATTTCCCACACCGCCCATGTGGCTTTCGCCAGCGCCATCGCCGAACGGCTTTAATCCAGATGAAAAACCTCGCGCAGCGGTATCGCTATCGGGCTGCAATCCGGATTGCTGGGCATAACATCGGCCATGTGCTTCCACCATTTTTGACATATAGCGGTATCGGCCACGGCATTCCAAAGCGTTTCATCTTCAATTTCCACATAGCCAAAAAGCTGCCGCGTTTCCGGGTGCAGAAAAATACTGTAATTGCGGGCACCGTGCTTTTTCAGGGTGTCTAAAAGTTCCTGCCACACCGGATTATGCCGCCGTTCATATTCCGTTTCCATTCCGGGATGCACGGACATCACAAAAGCTTTTCGAAACATGGTATACCTCCTGGCAACAAAGCGGCATTCGCGATGCAAATTTATCAGCTCGGAACAGCGCAATTCATTTCCCGATTTGCGCCGCACTTTCAGGCCGCACCGCCGGCTTTTTAAGGGGCGGCAAATCAGGCCCCGTCGCTTAGGCCTCAAATTCCAGCAGCAGATCATTGGACGCCACGTTCATGCCCGGCTGTACCAGAATCTTGCTGATTTTGCCGTCGCGGGGGCTGTAGACCGCGGTTTCCATTTTCATGGCTTCAATGGAAAGTAATTTATCACCGCGGCCGACACTTTGCCCCAAACTCACAGCCAGCGCGGAAATTTTTCCAGGCATCGGAGCGCCGATATGTGCGGGGTTGTCACGTTCGGCTTTGGGCATTTGCACGCGGGCTTTCCCGCTTAATGATTTATCAGCAACTTTGACCTCGCGCGGCTGGCCGTTAAGTTCAAAGAATACGGTTCTCATGCCATCGGGGTCAGCATCTCCAACCGTCAGAAACTTTACCAGCATGATTTTTCCCGGCTCAAGTTCAATGGGCACTTCCGCGTAAGGCTGCATGGGATAAAAGAACGCCGGGGTGGGCAGCACACTGACGTTGTCATGCTGCTTGCGGAAGCGTTCAAACTGGGTAAACACCTCCGGATACATCAGATAACTCGCCAAATCTGTATCGCTGATTTCACGGTGCATTTTCTGGGCGACTTCCTTACGGGCGGCCTCAAGATCAACGGGGTCCAGTTTAGCGCCCGGCCGCGCGGTGATGGGCGTTTTTCCGCGCAGGATGATTTGCTGCAACTTTTTAGGCCAGCCGCCGGGCGGTTGCCCCAGATCTCCCCGGAACATATCCACAACACTTTTCGGAAAATCAATATGCCGGGAGCCATCCAGCACATCATCAGGTTCCAGATTATTGGTGACCATAAACAATGCCATATCGCCGACCACTTTGCTGGACGGCGTGACTTTAACAATATCGCCAAACATCTGATTTACCTTCTGGTACATCGCGGCAATTTCGTTCCATCGGTCCGCCAGGCCAACGCTCTTGGCCTGCACGCGCAAGTTGGTGTATTGTCCGCCGGGCATTTCATGTTCATATACCGAAGCGGTGCCCGCGAGCATCCCCTCTTCAAAAGGTTGATAGAAGCGCCGCACGGCTTCCCAGTAATCCGCCAGTTGGGCCAATGCGGTTTGATCCAGGCCGCTGTCGCGCGGCGTGTGGGCCAATGCGGCCACCAGCGAATTCAGATTAGGCTGACTGGTCATGCCGCTCATGGAACTTATCGCCGCATCAACAATATTCACGCCCGCTTCCGCCGCCAGCAGCAAACTGGCGGCCTGCACACCGGCCGTATCATGGGTGTGGAAATGAATGGGCAAGCCCACTTCATTTTTTAGCGCCTTGACGAGCTTTTGCGCCGCCAATGGCCGGCACAGTCCCGCCATATCCTTAATGCCCAGGATATGCGTGCCCATTTTCTCAAGCTCTTTAGCCATGGCGATATAATATTTCAGCGAATATTTTTCCCGCCGCGGGTTGAGTATGTCGCCGGTATAACATATCGCCGCCTCCAGGATGGCTCCGCTTTCCACCACCGCGTCCATGGCCACGCGCATATTGCGCGTCCAGTTCAACGAATCAAACACGCGAAACACGTCAATGCCGTTGGCGGCGGCCTGCCGCACAAAATATTTCACCACGTTGTCGGGATAATTGGTGTATCCGACGGCATTGCTGGCGCGCAAAAGCATTTGGAGCAGCAAATTGGGCGCACGCGAGCGTAATTCGGCCAAGCGCTGCCAGGGGTCTTCATGTAAAAAGCGCATGGCGGTGTCAAATGTGGCTCCGCCCCACATTTCCACGCTGAACAAATTCGGCAGCAGATGGGCCATCGCCTGGGCCGCCGGAAGCATATCGATGGTGCGCATACGCGTGGCCAGCAGCGACTGATGCGCATCGCGCATGGTGGTGTCGGTAAACAGCACGGCTTTTTGTTGGGTCAGCCATTGGGAAAAATGTGCCGCGCCCATTTGCTTAAAGCGATCGCGCATGCCCGGCGGCAAAGGCTGATTCCGCGGATAGACAAGCGTCGGTGGCGCGGTCATGACGGAAAGGTCCGGCGTGCGCTTAACCTCCGGTGAGCCGTTGACAATGATGTCGCCCAAATAGGTAAGCAACTTGGTGGCGCGATCGCGCCGGGCGGAAAAGCGGAACAGGGCCGGTGTATTATCGACAAACGTGGTTGTGGCGGCACCGGAGGCGAACGTGGGGTGCTGAACCAGATTTTCCAGAAAGGGAATATTGGTTTTTACGCCGCGCACGCGGAACTCGGACAAGGCGCGCAGCGTGCGGGCCACAGATTCCTCAAGCGTTGGAGCAAAGCAGGTGAGCTTGACCAAAAGCGAATCAAAGTAGGGCGTAATAACCGCGCCGGTGTAGGCGGTTCCACCGTCCAGCCGCACGCCAAAGCCGGCCGGTGAGCGGTAACTGGTGATGCGGCCATAGTCGGGAATGAAATGATTGCCGGCATCCTCCGAGGTGATCCGGCATTGCAGCGCCACGCCCCGGTGGGCGATTTTATCCTGGGTGGGAATTTGAATTTCCGGCCCATGCAGGTTGTGTCCCTGCGCAACACGAATTTGTGATTTCACCAGATCAATACCGGTGATAATTTCCGTTACGGTGTGTTCCACCTGAATACGCGGATTGACTTCAATAAAGAAAAATTCACCGCTGTCCACATCCACCAGAAATTCCACCGTGCCGGCATTGCGGTAATTCACCTGCCGCCCGATGGCTACCGCCGCCTCACAAATTCTAATCCGCAGATCTTCCGGCAGCCCCACGCTGGGTGCCAGTTCCACCACTTTCTGATGTCGGCGTTGCACCGAGCAATCGCGTTCGAATAAATGCACCAGATTGCCATGGGCATCGCCCAACAACTGCACCTCAATATGCTTGGCGCTGGTGATGTAGCGTTCCAAAAACACTTCGGATTTGCCGAACGCTCCGCCGGCTTCACGCTGGGCTTCTTCCAATTTCGCGCTTAGTTCACCGGGCTGGTGCACCACGCGCATGCCCCGGCCGCCGCCACCGAAGCTGGCCTTGATAATCAGCGGAAAGCCGATGTCTTTCGCCATCTTTTTAATCTTTGCCGGATCGGTTACGCCATGTTCGGTTCCCGGCAATACCGGGGCACCAGCCAGCTGCGCAATGCGCCGGGCCGCGGTTTTATCACCAAAGTCACGGAGCATTTCCGGCGTTGGTCCGACAAACGTAATGCCCGCGGCTTCACACGCGGCGGCGAATTCCGCATTTTCCGATAAAAAGCCGTAGCCGGGGTGAATGGCATCCACCTCATGGGCTTTGGCAATATCAATAATGGCGGGAATATTAAGGTAATTTTTCACCGGCGCATCCGGGCCGCCCACCTGGTAGCTTTCATCAGCCTTAAATCGATGCAGGCAATAGCGATCTTCATACGTATATATGGCGACGGTGGACAGGCCCAATTCCGTCGCGGCACGCAACACACGTATGGCAATTTCACTACGATTGGCAACCAGCAACTTTTTCATTTCAAGCGTTCCTCGAGCTTCTCAATACATCCGGATTCTATCGGAGCAACCGCGGAGGGGGGGGTAAAATACACCCTGCCCCAACGCCGCCATTACCAGTTGGGCCAGAATAGCCGAAATTAGAGGATTCGTTAAGAGATGGCGGAGAAAAAAGGAGAGAAAAATGTCCCGAATTGGATCGGCGTGACATAATACTATAAGAACGGAGTTGCTTTGATGAATGATCAGCGCGAGATGCTGGTGTCTGCGGTCCAAAAGGGCGGCGGGGAATTGCCGTTATTGGTTCGGAAGCATCTGGATTGGGTTTATTCCTTGTGCCGGCGGTCCGTGCGTGATGCCGCGCTGGCTGAGGATGTTACGCAAACAGTATTCATGGTCCTGATAAAAAAAGCGAAGCATTTGCCGCAGGGGGTCAACATGTCGGGCTGGTTGTTTAACACCGCGCGCTACTGTTGCCGTTGTGCGCTGCGCGATGAACACACTCGGCGGCGGCATGAGTTGGCGGCAGCCAAGGCACCTGAATCAGTACCGGATGTGCCAAACCCGGAAGAGGAACTTCTACCGCTGCTGGACGAACACCTTGCAGCCTTGGGCGAGGCGGATCGGGCTGCGGTGCTGCTGCGCTATTACCAGCGGTGCAGCTTTGCCGAGGTCGGCATGCACTTGGACATCAGTGAAGAAGCGGCAAAAAAGCGGGTGCGGCGTGCGGTGGAAAAACTCCGTGCGCGCATGGCGGCAAGCGGCGTACCGCTGGGTGCAGACGCTCTGACAGCCATATTGACTGAAAAAATCGTGCAACCCGCCCCGGCGAAACTTGCG
>JAKATV010000540.1 GCA_021818565.1 Planctomycetota bacterium | reverse complement strand
ACACCACGCCGATTGTTGCCGGCGCAGCGGCCGCGATGGTGCAGGCCGGCACGGCTGCGGATGGTTATTCCAACGCCGACGGCTTGAGTCAAAGTCAGTATTCCACGGCCGCAACGGATGAACGGACGATCAAAGCACTGTTGCTTAACGGGGCGACAAAGCCTACCGGCTGGACCAATAATTATACCGTAACCAATGGCACATATACCTATCTGGCACCGGCAGCCAACGCCACAACGCCGCTGGACCCGCGGTATGGCGCGGGCCTCGTGAACCTTGCCAATTCATATAGCAATCTTCTGGCGGGTCGTACTGCGGCATCCACGGTGCCCATTGCGCAAAAAGAAGGGTGGGATTTTTCATCCATCAGCAGCGGGACCAGCAATACGGCAAATTACACGTTTGATTTAAGCAATGCCGGTCAGGCGTATGATCTTACAAGCACGCTGGTATGGAATGCTCAGGTGCAGCAGCTTGTTTCAAGAAGTTCCGTGGTTACCTACAACGAAACACTCAACAATCTGGACCTGATGCTCTACAACGCCGCAGGCTCCCTCGTTGCCTCGAGTACCAGCACCCTGGATAACGTCCAGCAGATTTATAGCTTGAATCTTCTTCCCGGCACGTATCGCCTGGAAGTTTTAGACAATGGCGGTGCCGCATCTTGGGCGGCCACAACGGATTCCTACGCCTTGGCCTATAATTTTCAAGCCGTTCCGGAACCCGCGTCGTTGTTGCTACTGGCTTTAGGATTCTTGGCCGTGCCATTGCTGCGGCGAAAAAGCCGCAAAGCGTAAGCCGGATTAATTTGCTACGCAATTTCTGCGCCGGCTCTAATTACGCTGGAGCTTGGGCGAAACCAGACGCTGTGGATGGCCCCTCCAACGCTGGGGTAACTGGTTTTCATTTCGCTACCGCATTTGATTATCTGCTGAGACTGCCTATGATGTATTTAGTTTATATGTAAACGTATTGTCAGGAGGCAATATGGCGGTTGATAATAAAACGGTGTTGGGTCTCGTCGGACTTACGGTGCGGGATCTTGCGCTAATGGTGGACTTCTATCAGCGCAATATTGGATTAAAACTTCTTCCGTCTGCCGCCAATACCGCGGTATTTGCGGTGGGCGATCGCCCCTTGCTGATACTCAAGGAAAACCCTCAGGCAAAGCCTGCGGGCCGGACAACGGGTTTATATCATTTCGCGATTCTGCTGCCATCGCGTGCCGCTTTGGCCATGCACTTGCGCCATCTGATACAAAACGGGGTGTCGCTGCAGGGGGCCGCTGATCATCTGGTTAGTGAGGCGCTGTATCTGGCCGATCCTGAAGGTAACGGCATAGAGATATATCGAGACCGCCCGGAGCATCAGTGGCCACGGGCGAACGGACAATTGTCCATGGCCAGTAATCCTCTGGATTTTACTGGTCTGTTGGCCGAGCTGGGGCCGCACGAAGCAATTACGCCGGAGCTGCCGGCGGGGACAATTTTGGGGCATGTGCATTTTCGTGTATCTGATTTAGCTGCGGCGGAAATATTTTATCGAGATGTTCTGGCCATGGACCTGCAGTTGCGTTTTGGACATTCAGCCGCATTTCTCTCTTATCATGGTTATCACCATCATATTGGTATTAATACTTGGGAAAGCCTGGGTCGCCCGCCCGCTCCATCCGGAGCGCAAGGATTAAGCCAAGTGGCTATTACAGTTCCGGACAAGCAACTATGGAATCGTATTGAGGCCGCTGTAAAGCGTGAAAATATACCGATGGTACGCACCGATTCCACGCTGATATTGCGCGATCCATCCGGTAATGCCCTGGTACTTACGTCGCCCTGACCTCGCCCTGGCAGCGGCCTGACAGACAGGCCGTGGTGTCTGTGGTTTATCAGGTTAATCGCGCAGGTGGTAGGAATTACTAACGACTCGCGAGCGTCCGCGGTAACTTGCGGCGACAGACCCGCCGGCCGGGCGTGTACGGTGTGCCACTCGAGCCAGGAGGCGTGATCGTCGCACCGGCTTGCGGCTGCAGCGCTCAATAACTTCATCGACCGTCAGCCACTGAATATTTTTACTTTCCACCTGCCGCATGGCCATCTCGGCTTCATACGGATCACGCTGGCCCATGCAATCCTTAACAATTGCCACTTCCTTGCGGCGCTGTAAAAGTCCCATAACAGCCATGCGCACAGAAGATTCCAGCGGCCCGCCGATGATCAGCCAGGTATTGGTCTCGGTTTCTGATAACAGGCGATCAAGTCGGGGAGAATCAAAGGGATTGGGATCCGGGAGATCGAAAATATATTGTTGCGCGTCATGAAAAGTCTGCACGGGCAGATCAGTACCGCAGTCAACCGGCATTTCAATACGCTGCGGCAGCAAGGTAAATGAAAGTTTGTTATAGCCGGGGTTTCCCGGCGTACACACGCAATGGGGTGCCGAGCGGTCCGGCATAATGGTATGGTGCAACCGGGTGCTGACCACCGCACAGCGAATTGATCTTAGAAAGCTGAATAAGCGTTTGATGTTGGAGGCAATTGCCTCTGAATCTTGCAGGCGATACAGGCCATTGGGGTTTAGCAGATCGCCCTGCGTGTTCAAATCCAAAATTGCGGGGCCATGGGGGCCATTCATAAAACCTCCTCGCCCGTTCAGGACGGGCAGCTTGCGGGTCTCTATGGAACTATACGCACGTTAACACACCTCGGTGTAAAAAAATCTAAATCTTCTTTTCACATCGGCAGGTTACACTGCAAAATATGTGCCAAAAGATTAATATTCCGCGATATTATGCAGCATCCTATAAAAGCCCTCGCAGGGACAAACCAGTGGATCCGATGCAACATATTGTGAACTTGCGATGATAATGTTATGTTTTGGGACGGTAAGAAACGGGTGAAGATGGCATGTCCAAGGTAAAAAGCCGCTGATTGTCATCCTGAAATCGTGTTATAAGGTGTTGTCTGCCCATCATTTACGCATTGACATAGTGTACGTAAAAGGGGCACAATCCAAGGAGAAAAGCGGATTTGTTATTGCGAATTAATTTGCTTTTCTATAGCAGCTTGTGATAAATATTGGACGCAAAGCCCTCGGAAAGCCGACGTTGCACGGTGGGATTGCGCTGCGGATTGGGAAATAATCCGTAATATGGGCGTAGGGAAAGTCGGGAGTCGGCGAAAGCCCGATGAGCAAAGTAAGTTTTAAGGATTGGAAACGACGAGTGGCAAAAGCGATAAAAAAAAGCGGCATGGCGCTGGTGATTGTGGAATCTCCGGCTAAGGCCAAAACGATTAACAAATACCTTGGTTCGGCGTACACGGTCAAGGCCTCCATGGGGCATGTCCGTGATTTGCCGGAAAAGGGCATCGGCGTGGACATCGAAAAGGAATTTGAACCCACATACGAAGTGCTATCCAGCCGTAAAAAACTTGTCAGTGAATTGAAATCCATCGTGCGATCAGTGGATGAAGTATATCTGGCAACAGATTTGGACCGTGAAGGAGAGGCCATTGCGTGGCATTTAAGCCAGGCGTTAAATCTGGATCAACGTGCCGTCAAACGCGTGGTGTTCAACGAAATTACCAAAGCCGCCATTCTCAAGGCATTTGAAAATCCGCGGCTGATTAATCTGGACAAGGTAAATGCCCAACAGGCGCGGCGCATTCTTGACCGGCTTGTGGGCTATAAAGTTTCGCCGCTGCTGTGGAAAAAGGTGGCGCGCGGATTGTCCGCCGGACGGGTGCAAAGTGTTGCGGTAAAACTCATTGTGGATCGTGAGCGGGACATCAATGCCTTTCTTCCGGATGAATATTGGAAACTTCAGGCCGTTTTCACTACTGAGCTAAAGGGGGCCGATGCTCTGGTCCGCCAGTGGCGGGAATTTTTGTCGGTACCGGATGAAGAAGATGCTGACGACGGTACGGATTCAGCCCCGGCCGCCGGGCCGTCCGGCGCGGAAAAACGCCAATGGCTTACCGAAAACCAGGCCTTCAAAGCACAATTGGTGGAATTTGAAGGCAAAAAATTTGATCCGAAGAACGTATCAGATGCCCAGCGCGCTGCGACCGCGGTGGGTTTGCGGCAAGTGGAAATTGCAACCGTTGATAACGACGGCACCAATGGCCCGCGCGGCATTCCCAATAAGGGTGCTGCCCAAAAACTCACGACAGTTTCCGGCGTGGTTCCGCCGGTGGGGCCTGGCGCACCGGAATTTCGCGTGCGTTCATTGGTTACCAAGCCGTCCACTTCTCGTCCGCCCGGCCCGTTCAGCACCAGCACGTTGCAACAGGCGGCCAGTAACCAAATGGGTTTTGGTGCCCAGCGCACCATGCGCATTGCCCAGCAACTGTATGAAGGCGTGGAACTGCCGGGCCAGGGCGCGGTAGGTTTAATTACCTACATGCGTACGGACTCGCAGAACATCAGTGCCGATGCCTTAAAAATGGCCCGCGGTTATATTGAAAATGCTTTTGGGCCGCAATATCTGCCCGAAAAGCCCAATTTTTATTCCTCACGGGCCGGAGCTCAGGAAGCCCATGAGGCCATCCGCCCCACGGATGCGACCCTCACACCGGCCGATGTACGCATGGCCCTTAATGATGAACAATTCCGCTTATATGATCTGATCTGGAAACGATTTATCGCCTGTCAGATGATGCCCGCCCAATGGTTGGTCACCGAGGCGATCATTGAATGCCGACCCGCTGGAAACGCTTCCGTTGATGCCGACCGTCTGCCATTATTTAAGGCCACCGGTCGATCCCTGAAATTTGACGGCTTTACCCGCGTGGCGGGGGTCTGGTCGCGCAATGACGACCAGGTATTGCCGGCATTGGCCCAGCAGCAGCGCGTGGCCCCGTTGGATCTTACTCCCACGCAGCATTTTACCAGCCCACCGCCGCGGTTTACCGAAGCCAGCTTGGTAAAGGCCCTGGAAACCGAAGGTATCGGGCGGCCCAGCACCTACGCGTCGATTATTCAAACCATTCAAGATCGGAATTACGTGCTGCTGCGCGATCGGCGGTTCTTCGCATCTGACTTGGGAATTAAAGTGACCGAAAAACTCATTGAAGGATTTCCTGATTTAATGGAATTGGGATTTACCCGACGCATTGAAGAGGAACTCGACGGCGTTGAAGAGGCGCACAAAAATTGGGTGGAAGTCATTCGTGAATTCTATGAGCCGCTGGCCAAGGATTTAGCCACCGCGGAAACCCGCATGACCCACGCCCGCGCCGAAGCCACCCCTTCGGAATACAAATGCCAGAAGTGTGGTGCCATGATGGCGTACCGGCTTTCCAAGCGCGGCAAAATGTTCCTTTCCTGTTCACGTTATCCGGAATGTGATGGGGCCATGAATGTGGATCGCGAAGGCAAACCGGTTCA
>JAKATV010000014.1 GCA_021818565.1 Planctomycetota bacterium | reverse complement strand
GCCGATGAAATTAACCGCACGCCGCCCAAAACTCAGGCCGCGTTGCTGGAAGCCATGCAGGAGCATCAGGTAACCGCCGGCGGAGTGCAGCGGCAATTACCCGAACCCTTCTTTGTGATGGCCACGCAAAATCCTATTGAACAGGAAGGCACCTATCCCCTGCCGGAAGCGCAATTGGACCGCTTCATGTTTAATGTACTGGTAAGCTACCCCACAGAGCAGGAGGAATTTGATATTGTTCGCCTCACCACCGCGCCGCGCCATGTGCAGGTGGAACATGTCCTGACGGCCCAGGAAGTTCTGCAATTGCAGGAGCTGGTGCGAAAAGTGCCCGTACCGGATCATGTGGTGCGGTACGCCCTGCGTTTAACCAGGCAAACACGGGTGTCGCAGCCCGATGCGCCAAAATTTGTGAAAGATTATGTCGCCTGGGGAGCCGGGCCGCGGGCCTCGCAATATCTGGTTCTGGCGGGCAAAGCGCGGGCGCTGTTGCAGGGGCGGTACCATGTCAGCACGGAAGATATCCGTGCGGTGGCGTATCCCACCCTTCGCCATCGTGTGCTGACCAATTTTAATGCGGAAGCGGAAGGCATTCATTCCGATGATATTATCCGCATGCTCATTGAACATACCGATCGGGACGATCAAAGCGCGAAAATAACCGCCGGTATGCCCAAGGTGTTGCACACCGCCTGAAACGGCGGACTGTGTAGAATGGTTGTAAGTTGAAGGTTCTGGTTTATAAGTGCGTGACGTGGTGACTGTGGAAGCTCCGCAAAAGACGGATTATAAAAAATATCTGGATCCGCGCACGCTGGCCAAGGTCGCGGCGCTGGATGTGCGGGCGCGATTAATTGTGGAGGGGTTCATCACCGGCATGCACCGTTCGCCGTACAAAGGCTTTTCCATTGAATTCGCCCAGCACCGCCCCTACACCAGCGGCGACGATATTAAATATGTGGATTGGAAAGTTTTTGGCCGCACCGATCGGCATTACATTAAGCAATATGAGGAGGAGACGAATTTACAGGTCATGCTGGTGGTGGATGCCTCGCACTCCATGAATTACGCGGGGCAAATTAATCCGCAGTGGCGGAAGTTTGATCACGCCATCAGCATAGCCGCCAGCATGGCGTATGTGGCCATTCATCAGCAGGACGGTGCCGGCCTGGCCGTCTTCGACCAGAAAATCCGCAAGCTTTTGCGCCCCAGCAACAGCCCGCGGCACTGGCGCACCATTATTGAAGAGCTTTCCAGTTCCCCCGGCGGCCCTAAAACCGGCACCGGGCAGGTGCTGGAGGAAATTGCCGAAGAAATTCGCCATCGCAGCCTGTTTATTATCATCGGAGATTTTTTTGATGATGCGGCGGGCATTATCAAGGGAATCCGGCATTTGCGGTATCGGCGACATGATGTGATCATGATGCAGGTACTGGATCATGATGAATTGGAATTCCCGTTCCGCAATACCACCATGTTTAAAGGCATGGAAGACCTCGCGGAGGTGGTGGTAGAGCCACAGGCGCTGCGGGAGGCGTACCTGGAGGAGTTTCAGAAGCACACGGGAAAATTGCGCTCCGCGTGCCATAAGTTGCAGGTAGATTTCCTGCAAATTGATACCAGCGTGGCGCTGGATGTATCGTTGCCCGGATTTCTAGCCAACCGCGCAGCGCGAATTCATTAACGAGAAGTTAGGAGTTGGAAGCTAGGAGTTAAAAGGTTTTGGAAGGGCTGTGCCGCTATTTTGCTTGCCCTTAACAGCGGCTGGCCGGCTTACCCGTAACCTGTAACCTGTAACCTGTAACCTGTAACCCGAGCTGTAACCTTGTCCGGAGTTGTCTTGAGTTTGTTATCGCCGATTGCAGTTTTGCCTTTTGTTACGCCGTGGCTCTTTGCCGCGGGGGCGGCGGCGGTGTCGATACCGATTGTGATTCATCTGCTGAATCGGCGGCGGTTTCGCATTCAGGCTTGGGCGGCGATGGAATTCCTGCTGGCAGCCCATCGGCGTAATGTCCGGAAACTCAAATTACAGCGCTGGCTTTTACTGCTATTGCGTTGCCTGGCGTTGTTGCTTTTGGCGGCGGGAATTGCGCAATTCCTTCCGCCGGGATCGGTGCTGGGTGCGATTCTCGGCCAAGCTGATCGTCTGACTGTGGTCGTCTGGGATAATGCCTACACCACGCAATATCGGCCGGCCGGGCAAAAAACCATTTTCACCCGCGCGCGGTCGCTCATTACCCATTGGCTTAACCGATCCGATGCTCAGGGACGTGTGGCCATTATCAGCGGCTCGACGAATCCCCATGGCCTGCTGAATACACCCGCGGTTGATCTTGCTACCGTCAGCCATCTCGTGGCCGGCCAAAAACCGACGGACGCCGCCGTTGATCTGGCGGCGGGGCTGAAACGCGCCCTGACTGTGTTACAAAAACAGAAATCACGGACCAACCGCAAACGCCTCTGGCTGATTACCGATGATGCCCAAGCCGCCTTCGCCCCGCGGGCCATGGCCGGCACGACCATGGGTGCGGGCACTGCCCAACGGCTCAAAACATTAATCTCTGAGATTCGTAAAACCGGGACAACCGTGCGCGTCTTTGATGTCGGCGATCCGCACGCGGGCAATATGGCCATTACGCAACTGAACCTTGCCCGCCATTTTGCCCTTATTAATCGGCCCTTGCGTGTACGTATAAGCGTCCGCAACGCCACGGCCATGCCGCAGGCGCAAGTTAAGGTGCGACTTTTTTTGGATCAGGTGGCGGCCGGTTCCGTCACACTGCCGCAAATAAACCCCGGCTCTCAAGTAACCGTTGATGCGACTCTGGGGGCGGATATTACAGTTGCCGGCATGCACACGATTACCGCCAAACTTCCCGCCGACGGATTGTTAATTGATAATACCCGCCGCTTGGTCGTGCATGCGCATCGGCGAATGCGGTTGTTGCTGGTGGACGGCGCGCCGGGTGATCCAACGGTCGGTCGCCTGGCCAGTACCGCCTGGTTAGCCACCGCTTTGGCTCCGTTAGCGCATGGCAATACGTTTGATCCGCATGTGATCAGCGCCATTGAACTATCCGCGCAGTCTCTAAGGCATTATGCGGCAGTCATTTTCAGTGATACCGCAGCGCCGGGGCCGCATATGGTCCAGCGATTACGCGCGTTTGTGAATGCCGGCGGACTGCTGTTGATATTTCCCGGGCCGCAGGTCTTGGGCCATACGTGGAGTTCCGCGCTGAAAACCGGTCGCAGCGGATTGTTGCCCGCGGTGATGGGGCGAATTACGGTACCGGCAAAAGACCTGCATTTTAATTTTGGTGGATCAGGCAATGCCATCACCGGGCCATTTTTGGCGGCGCGGCGAAGCGGCATCCACACGGGCATAGGTTCTGTGGTTATCACGCATTATCTGAATCTACGGGTTATCAATTCTGATTTATCCCAAACGCTGCTTTCTTTCAATAATGGACAACCGGCTTTATTGAGTCGCCGGGTCGGGCGCGGAGAGGTCATGACGGCGGCATTTACATGTGATACGCGCTGGACTGATTTTCCGGCCCAGCCATCATTTTTACCGTTTATCTATCAAGTCATGTATTTCGGTATTCCTGATCGCAATGCCCGCTGGAATTTGCAGGTAGGTGGGCACTTTTCTCTGGCTGCCGGCAAAGCGGATATCTGGCATGGCCCGAACGGGAAAACATTTGCCCTGCGGGATCAGCAAGTCGATGCACGGATTGTCGCCAACAGTCCGCGGCTTTGGCTTGCCGGGATGTATCGTAACAGCAGTCGCACGAGACTTGTGGCGGTGAATGTGGATCCGGTAGATGCGGATATTCAACATCTTCCCGCTGCCCGGGTCGCCGCGATACTGGGGCTTCCCGTCGCCGATGTTATCAGCGCACCACAAGCCCTGGCACGGCAGCACACCAATCAGGCGTCCATCGGAGGCAATGCGGGGCAACGGTTGTTGCTGCTGGCCTTATTGGTGTTGCTGGCCGAAACACTTTTGGCACGGGCATTTTCGCGCTATGAGCGCAGCGCCGGCCGGGCTGCAATGCGGGGGAGCAAAAAATGATGGTCGATGATCTTGTGCACGGAAAGTGGGCGCTTGCGGCAATCAGCGGCGGTCGCTGGGCTTTGGGTACCAGCCACCCCTGGCTGATGGCGCTGCTGATGGCGGCGGTTGCGGTGGTGGGGTGGTGGAGCTATCAGCATCAGACGGCAACACCGCGCTTAAAACTTGCCATGGCGGTTATCCGTGCGGCCATTTTGGTGGTCGTTGTGCTGTTGCTGGCCAAGCCGGTTTTTGTCATGATCCATACGCTCCGACGTCCGGCGGTCGTGGCGATTTGGGTAGATACCTCACGGTCCATGTCATTGCGGGATGCGTATACAAGTCCCGCTAAAATCAAACTCATTGATCAGGTGCGGCAAGCCCTGCCCGTGGCGGATTCCAAAACCAAACGTCCCACGCGTTTTAATCTCGCGTGCTATAGCCTCCAGCAGGCGGCAAAAACCTGGCTTGCGGCACTGGCCAAAAATCAGCGCATCGCCGTGTTCACCGGCGGTACTCACGCCCACCTGCTGGGAATGGCGGATTCGCCCGCGCAGTTATTGCCGCTCCTGCAACGGCTGCAAGCCGTAAAGCCGCACGCCGACGCCACGGATGTTCCCGGCGTCGTGGCGGAAATATTCAATGACCTGCAAGGCCGCCCGGTCAGCGCGGTGTTGGTTTACACCGACGGGCGCAGTACCCAACCGGCCTCGGTCAGCCTGGTTCATCGTCTGGCCAAAGTCGGCGCGACTCCCATATTGGCTGTCCCGCTGGGACAGGTTCATCCACCCTTTAATTTGGAAATTGCCGATGCCCAGGTTGCCCGCCACGCCTTTGTGCAGGATCCCGTTGCGGTAACAGCCAAGATTCATATCACCGGCTCAACCGCGGTGCAAACCGCAACGATCCGTTTATTTCAGGAAACCAAAAACCATCGCCGCGGCAAACCCTTGGCTGTGCGCCATATCACCATCCACCCGGGTAGCTCACAGCAAACGGTCAGCCTGATGTTTCATCCCGCACAACCGGGGAATTATCATCTGGTATTAATTGCCGACCCGCTAGCCCATGAATTAACGCGCCGCGGTAATACCTCCCGTGGTGTTTGGACGCGCGTGGTACGGGCCAAGGTGCGAATTTTATATGTGGAAGGCTACCCTCGTTGGGAATATCGCTATCTTAAAAATGATCTCATGCGCGAAAAAACTACGTTGTTAAGTTGCCTGCTGTTATCGGCTGATAATCGTTTTGCGCAGGAAGGCAACATTCCCATCAACCGTTTTCCCGATACGCAGGCCGAGATGAACCGTTATGACGTACTGCTGCTGGGCGATG
>JAKATV010000300.1 GCA_021818565.1 Planctomycetota bacterium | reverse complement strand
GGGTTGAATGTAGCAAGTGCATTATCGCGGAAGGGCCGTAAATCAATGCTTTTTGCTCATGGCTGGGGGAAGTCAGGCCAGTTGGCCGAAGAACATGCGGCGGCGGAAAAACTGCATCGCCGGATTGATGAACTCGGGGAGGCCTGGCTGAAAAACGGCGAGATTCCCGATAACGACCTGCAGGCATTTCAGGGCATGGTCAAAACGCTGATTAGCATATACACGCCGCACATCGCGATGGAAGAGCATGACATATTCCCGCTGGCCGCCAAGCTCCTTGGGCCGGAAACACTTATTGGCATTGGGGAACAAATGCGTTCCCGTCGAGCCGCCAACCCGGGCCGCGAGGGCAGTGAGTGTTCGCGGCGGCGGCGATCCGAATTATGACCCAAGGTGTACACTCACCAGAACTTCGCTTTCCTCTTCCGCCTTGAGGGCATGGCGGACACCAGAGTCCAAAACCAGCATCTGCCCGGCTTTGAGTTCATGCTCCACGGCCCCGGCGCTTATTTTCATCCAACCTTTCAGCACATGCATGGTGACGACACCTTGTGCGACGTGCTCCGGCAGATGTGAAAACTGGTCGAACACAAACAGGGCGACGGTCACATCACCATGCTTAAAGATGGTTTCTTGCCGATGGCCCCGTTCGCCGGAATTAGGCTCCGCCCGCAAGGATGCCCCCAGGGCGTGTAAATCCACGGGTGTCGGTGGTTTCGCGAAGCGAGCCTCGGGATGGGGCCTTAAACGTTGCGTTTCCTTGTCTATCGTCATGGAGCACTCCTTTGAGGTGGTTATACCGTCAGCAGCGGTTATTCATTAATAGGCTATCATTTGGCCAGACGGTCTGGCACCGGTGGTTCGCTGGCTTTTCCGGCCCTGTTACTAAGTGTATTAATATACCATATAATGGCGTTGAGCCGCATCCTATGCGGATGTTTCGGGCCGGCAAGCAAAACTTTATACGTACCAGGCATAACACCTGCTGGATAACCGGCCAGATCCATTTTTCCCGGATCAAGGATCATGATCTTGAGAAATGAGTAATCAGCAATGACACTTTTCCCGTTGGATAATTTCTGTGGATAGCCGGCGAGATTTTTCCAGCTTGGCCCCACACCTTTGGAACCATTAACGCTATGGCAGCCGCTGCATCCCATGGTATTGTAGAGCTTAGCTCCAAGGGCATGCAGCGTCGTTATTTTCTTGGAGGTACCAGCGCGTGCGGCGTTGGAAGCCAGCACCACATCAGAAGGCTGTCGAGCCGGCCGTAGCAGAAAGCTTGGCCCTGGCGATACGCCAAATCCTCCGGCACAGGCGGCATCCATCGCCACCACCAGTACGAGCATCAGCCATCCCAGCCCGCGTACATAGGCCTGCGCCGCATATACCGCCAGAAATGTCATCAGGGCGATGCTCAAATGATCCAGCAGGTGCAGCCAGCGATGCGACATTAGATAAGCATACTCGGATGGCCACATCAGCAACAGCCCGATCGCCGGAGCAATAACCGCCGGCCAAATCCAAGCACTTCGCTCCCGGCCTGTAACCCGCGGCGCGACGGCCAAGGCCAGCAGGCCGGCACCGGCAGCCATACCGGCATGGAGCAGATGATGCACGGCAATGGTGGTCATCTCATGGGAAATCAGCGGGGCAATCACGCCGCCAAGGGCGATGATGCCACCGATAACCCCCATTACAATGCGTACGCGGCTTGGTTGTTCTGCATGGTCCGTCACGCCTCAACCTCCTGCGTCATGCGTATGGTCGCCTCCCCTTCTGGATAACCAAAGCGAAGGCGAACACCCTCGGCAAATGCCAGAGCAAAACCAATGATCATCACCGCCGCCCCGATGGACGCGATTTTAGCCAATTCCGGCCCCGGAGCCGGCTCGATGGCATAGCGCCGCGGCACTCCGTAAGCTCCGGCGCAATAAAATCCCATTAAAAACACAGCCATTCCGCCAAACGTCAGTAACCCGACCACCCAGCGTACCAGTATCCTGGTACGACGGATGCTACGCGATTCCAAGCATAGAAATACCCAACCCACCGCAAAGAGAACGCATCCACCTACAAGATACGTATGAAAATGCGCCGGCACCCATAGTGTGTTATGCAAATGCACATTAAACGGCACAGTGGCGTCTATTTCCGCGCCGATGCCACCGACCACCCAGCCGATCAATCCCGTATACATGAAAATTGCTCCCAGCGTCCATTTCATACCAGAACGCCACACCAACATCAGGGCGCTGAATATGGTGACCACGGTGACTGGAACCGCGCTTAGATAACTGGATAATTCACCAAGGTACTGGAACGGGCCGGGTTGGACAAAATCCATGTACAGATGATGAAAATAATTGGTCAACGTTAAGACCATGGAGCACCACCATCCAACAACCAGCGCTGCGGAGGTATGATATTTTCGCCCTGTGGCGTAAGGCAGCCCGACGTAAATTAATGCCGCAAGCATGTAGATAATAAGATTAGCGTACGTATGGGCAAAAAAATAAGTCAGGTTTTTCGCCCACAGCGGATTGATCAACACGCGTGCGTCCAGCCAGCGAACAATCAGTGCAACGCCCAGAAGCATGGCGCTCATCCCCGCCAGCATTCCGTCAAAACCGGCCATCAGTGCCGGGAAGGCCTCAGGCGGAGGAAGCGGTTTGCCAGACGCATCAAAAGCTTTCCGATGCCATACAAAGTCCCATGCCAGCGCGCCAAGGGCCCCACCGTAGGCCCGCAACACGGCACCAAGCATCTGCATGCACCAGGCCATCCAGCCAATGGTGATCAGGGTCATGCCAATCAGAAAAGCCCCCGTTGACCAGTACGGCCATGAACCGTGAAAAGGCAACGGTGCCAAGAAGGTGTAAAGTCCGGCGAATCCGCCAAATAATGTTGCTGCAATCACAGCCGCAGCCCCGGCGGCGATACAGGCGTAGGCAATTACCGCAGCGGCGACGCTCAGACTCGTCTGCCGCCGCATTAAAAACCACAACCCTCCCATACCGCAGAGCATCAACGCGACAATCACGACCGCGCCGTGCAAGGTCAGCACCGCGTAGAATTGTCCCGGCGACATGGGCATCCATCCTGCCTGCGATGCGCGCAGCATTAAGCCCGCAAACATCATCGAGGCGGTCAGGGCCAATCCCGTGCCCATGTATAATACCATCACCCGGCGGCCGGTATTGTCGGAGGTCGGCATCATTGCTTGCCCCCTACCGTGAAAGTTTTTGCCATAATCGCATGGCCGATGCCGCAATATTCCAAGCAGCGAGCCGTGTATTGCCCCGGTTTGTGAAATATCACGCGCAAATAATTCGTATAGTCGGGCATGGCCTGCACCTGCGCAATCAGATGCCCCCGCGGATTGTATATTCCAAAATCATGATTCACATCGCGCGATGTTACCTCAAAAATAATCGGCTTATCCACCGGTAGGTGCGAGGCCATGATAAAGGCATATTGCTCGGCTATGACCGGAACTTTTCGGGCGGGCGCAAGCGCCGCGGGCGCGGACATGTACGGATAAAAAGGTATAGATATGGCAAAGGATGCAATCAGAAAAAGCACCAGAGCCAGAAACCAGCGACCCCGGATCGCATACCCGCGCTGCTGTACATCATGTTGCTCACTTACCGGAAGATGGGTTGAGTATGCTACAGCCAGGAAAATGGTGATCGCGGCACCCGCAAACACGAGAAACATAACAAGTAGTTTTACAGCTACGCTCATGGCGTACTCCTGACCGGCGCACCAGCGGGCGCTGCCGCTTTTCGCCTGACTGATGTAACAGTATTAGCAAGAAACAGAAGTATTGCAATCCCATTTATTAATCCGGCCGATTGACGTATCGACCACCCACCGCCGATATCGCCGATGATACGCCATGCCACCGAGCCTTCCAACAACAGCAGATGTAGATAGAATCGTCTGCTAAATTCCATCCGCACACTAAGCACCGCGGGGAAGATAATCGGAGCATGACCAAAGATCATGCCGAAAACAAATCCGAGGAATACCGCATGCAAGATGGCATCGTAGGCAAGCCCAGGTCTCAACGCAGTGCGCAACCAGGCATGTCCCTGCAATATGGGAAGGATACCCGCATAAATCACCGTCAGAATCCCACCAACCCCCAGCCAGAAATATCCGGTCAACAGGCAGACAGCAATAAACCGGGGCAAACCATGTTGCCGCACGGTATGGCGCGTCACGTCATACACCAAGAGCCACACCGCCAGTGCCAGCAATCCAATCCCCGCGATGCACTCTCCGAGTCCCGGAAAGGCCAGCGTGGCGAGCATCCCGAGCGTGAACAACCCCGCCGCTGCCAGGAATGTATGCCGCTTTCTCTTTGACTGCGGCAACAGGCGACTTAATTCCAACCGCTCTCCGACAATGGTCAATACTAGGAACCCCATCCACCAGAACACCATTTCATAAATCGGTATGCCGATCAGCCAAAGAATATTTCCGATGGCCCACGCCGCCGCGCCGCCCGCCATAACCAGCGTAAAAATCGCCGCTTGCCGCCGAATAATAAACACGAAATCCAGCACCATGACCATACTTGCCGCCAGTATCAGACTCTCCCCCAGCAAAGTCGGATACCCGGCGAGCAGCAGAAATGCACCGGCGGCGCTGGCCGTCGGTCCGGCGTAACACCATCTCCATCCCAGGGCCACAGCCCGCTCCATGCCAAGCAGTGTGCCCAAGAAGCCGCCGATCATAAGCGCGCCGTGGTCCACAACGGCCTGGGGCGGCGCGGGCCATGCCCAGCCCATGCGAACAAGCCCTCCCCAGATTCCCAAAGCCATCGTCAGAATAGCCGCCGCCAGCAATGGGAACCGCCACGCTTTTCCAGCAGCCGAGGCAGGCCTGTGCTGGTCATTCATGTCCGACAGTCTGATCCGCGTTCGCATCGCGCCACCGGCCTTCCCGCAACATTTGTTTAACTTTTTCGTGATCCTGCGGCCCTGGCGGCGGCGTTACGATGGCTAGTGCCACCACGCGCGTTTCAGCCAGAACTCCGCGGCTTTCCCCAGCGACACAGAAAAGAAGATCGCCGGGGCCGGCTTTCTGCTCTGTTTTTCCATCAGAGAGAATTCCATAACCATCGAGAATAAGCAGACAAAGGTCAATTCCCGGTTGATGAACGGGAATAAACTGGCCTGATTCCAGACATACCAGCATCACCTTGCAATTTCCGCTGCCGCCCAGTGGCACGGCGTTGTAGTGATCCTCGCGAAAAGCTGAGAGACTTTCTATGTTTTTTGTAATCATGATAAAGTCCAATGCCCTGCGCCGAAATAAAATGTCTTAATAAGGGCGGGCCGCCGTTACGAGGGTAACTCGGCAGCCCGCCGGCGCGACGGTTAAC
>JAKATV010000508.1 GCA_021818565.1 Planctomycetota bacterium | reverse complement strand
GGATGAGGTCGCCCGGAAAAATTGCCACGCCACGGATTTGGGAATTTGGAATCCGACCTTGACATGCGGCAGATGCGTGGGGGACAATCAATTTTTCGATCGCGGGAGTTTGGCTATGGCGTTGCGACATTCGTTCTGCATTGCGGTCGTACTGATGTTGTTTTGTTGCCGGGCAGGCTTAGCGGCAGTTCCGGTGCCGGGCGTGTCGTCCCGAACGCGCCCGCAGCTTTGGCTTTATTATTCCACGAATCTGCTGGTGCCGGGAAATGTTGCCCGTTTAGAACGCACATGGCGGCGGGCGGCAAAATATGGTTATACCCACGTCCTGTTATCCGACAGCAAGCTGGCGCGACTGAACGATCTGGGTGATATTCGCAAGACGTATATGGCTCATTTGAAAGCGGTTGAAACGCTGGCTGCACACCTTAAGCTGGAAATTGTTCCGGGGGTTTTTCAAATCGGGTACTCCAATGATCTGCTGTTTGAAAATCCGGCTTTGGCGGCAGGTTTACCGGTTCGTAACGTGAAATTCATCGTCCACAATAACGTGGCTACGCCAGTGCTGGAATGGCTGGTGCGCCCGGCGTCTGCGCCTTCGTGGAAAGACAACAACGTACAATTAAATGGTTCCACCGCCACGATACACAATAATACCGGCAACAGCCGCCTGGTCTTTTCCATAGCGGTTAAGCCGTTCCATGTGTATCACATACGGGTCTGGATTCGCACCACTGCGTATAGTGGATCGCCGCACATTCGCGTGCTGACTAAAAAGGATCGGGAATTGCAGTATGAATTTGTGCGCGTGCAGGCCACGCAGCCGTGGCGGCGTTATGACGTGGTCTTTGATTCCTTGCGGCATCGGCATGTCGCGGTTTACTTTGGTGTGTGGGCTGGTGCGCGGGGCGAATTACAGTGGAAGCGTTGGAGCGTGCGCACCGCGGGCCTGGTCAATGTGCTAAGCCGACCGGGTGCGCCGACGGTTGTATCAGGGTATCGCAGTGGTATTGACTACGCTCCAATTCGCGATCCACTTCTGGGAAATCAGCCCTACGCAGGCGAATATCAGGCGTGGCATAAGGCACCGGTCATTGATTTTCTGCATCCGGTACCCAATGGGAAAATCATCCACGTGTCCTGGTTTTATCCGCCGATATTTTACAACGGCCAGGTCAGCATCAGCTTGAAGTCCCGCCAGACCCGCCACTTGCTGCGGCGACAAATCAAGGCAATTGGCGCAGCGCTGCATCCGCAGGCATATATGATGAGCTTTGATGAGATTCGTGTAATGGACTGGGGCGACTCCGGTCCGCCCGGCATGTCACCCGGCCAAGAATTGGCCGCATGCGCCCACTTCTGCACCGGGCTGCTGGGCCATGCCCGCGCCTACGTCTGGAGTGATATGTTTGATCCCTATCACAATGCCCGTGCCCATTACTTTCTCGTGCATGGAAGCCTCGAAGGATCGTGGCATGGCCTGGACAAGCAAGTGGTTATCGTCAACTGGAATTTCCAGCACCGGCAAAAATCTCTGCACTTTTTCTCCTCGCATGGGTACCAGCAGATCATCGCAGGGTATTACGATGGACCATTGAAAAATCTGCGACTCTGGATGACAGCGGCGAGAAAAGTACCGGGTGTGCGCGGCTACATGTACACGACCTGGCGCGGCGACTATCAAAAGCTCAAACGCTTTGCTCACATCGTGAATTCATATCACCAGTAATCGGCAAAACCAGATCCCACAAGCCACTGATTGCCGTTTTGCGTTCAGTCTGTGCCACGCGCGCTTTGGGCAATCCAGGGTGCTACATAGCGGCGAATATACTGCGTGGAAGCTGAAAATCCGTGTGTTCCCCAATGATTACAATCATCGACGAGTGCCGGCCTCCAGATATCCTGATGTACTTTTGCATAAAGATTCTCCGTGTCACATAGTTTCGCGGGCGGTTTGAAGCCAACAAAACCGCAGGAGACATGCGGCTTACGGTCACTGGTGCCAAATAAGCATGTTCCAATTCCCAAGACGATCCAGTCACGCGGTGAATAAAAATTATAAATTCCTTTATGCAGCCGCCGCAGGGCCGGACGTAAATCATACGTACTTGAAATAGCTCCGCCGAGAAAAACCAAGCCGTCAATACCGCGATCAGGCGGAAGCATTTCAACCGCAAAAATCGCCGGCCCGGCCCCGCCGCTGTTGGCGACAATATGCACCGGGCGGCCCGGATATTGATCCTGATAGCATTGAATGATGCGTGCCAGCTCGGCGGCCTTAGCGCGATTTCGTCGCAGCCAGATTAAATTAGGAATGTATCCTTCGGGAAATGGGATGCCCCAGTAAAATATCTGCACCGCACCGGGCACCGCACCCACCAAGCCATCGACCATGCCCTGGGCAAAGGGACCGGCGGCCTCGATACCCGGCAGTATCAGCGTAAGTCCATGCTCTAATTCGGCGGTGCCGGCGGCGGATTGCCGGAAGAAAGGGCGTCCAGACAACCGCTCCAGCAGCAAGCGGAAAAACTCACCCCGGGCTTGCCTGATATGGGCCACCTTCCAGCGCTTTTGGAGAGACCGCCTGTTTCGTCTGGCGGCGCGATTGGTAATCGCTTGGCAGTTACCGTTTTCCATTGGATATCCTCTATTTCGCCTTTGTTACCGCCTCGGAGCCGAGCGTACTGTCTCGGCAACGTCCATGCGCTATGGTAGGCCGCAGCAGCGCGGAAGTCAGTTACCGTAGCCCATCACACGTTGCCCTTCGGGCGCGGAAATCACCGCGCGACGCCGGTGCCGAAAAAATGCCCGCCGGCGAATCTCTGTGCATTCCGCGCTGTATAACCGCTCGCCCAGCCAATAAAGCCCTTCCCGCAACTGCGCCGGAGACATAAGCTGGGGCTGGAAGTTCACATCAAACAATGTGCATAAATCCCATCGTCCCGGTTGCAAGATCCGCCGCTGTTGGACAAGCCGATGATATAAGGGGGTGCCGGGGAAGGCCGTCAGAACGGTAATCTGGACTTCAAATAACGGCACATCCATGGCGAAATCCAGTACCTGCTGGAATATTTCCGGTGTGTGGGTGTCAAGCCCCAGAATGAAGCATCCGTTGACCGTAATACCGTGCCCCTGAATGGTGCGCAGGGCTTGTCTGTATTTTTCCGCCCAGAGAGCCTTGATATTGCCCCGCATCTCAATGCCGCCAAGTTCAGCCGATGCGGGGCTTTCCAGTCCCACCAAAATCTGCCGGCAGCCCGCGCGTCGCATGGCATCCAGCAGCACGCCGTCCTGGGCGACGGAGATGTCCGTTTCCGTAAACCATTTAATTTTTAAGGGTGTCAAGGCGCGACATAATTCCCGTGACCACGCTTTGTCCACAAATGTATTATCGTCCGCAAATTCGATGAAGGCATGCTCCTGTATGCGTTGAACAGCGCGAATATCACGTACAACAGTATCGATCGGACGCTTGCGATAGCGCTGGGAAAGCATCACCGTGGAGGCGCAAAAATCACAGCGCCAGGGACACCCACGTGAAGTCTGTACCGTGAAGCGATTATAGGTGCGGGCGTCCAGCAAGTCGTACCGGGGGATGGGCAAAGTTTCCATAAGTACGGGCGGGAAATCGGCGGCCCGGAAAATGCGGGGCCTTTGGTGGCCTTCTGCGGCCGCGACAACCGCAGGCCATACCGATTCGCCCTCGCCCACCACGACATAATCGGCATGGTCCGCGGCTTCATCCGGGCAAACGCTGACATGCAATCCTCCCATCGCCACTTTAACGCCCGCCGCACGCAGGCGATCGGCGATGTTGTAGGCCTCAAATACCTGGGCGGAAAATGTGCTGATCGCCACAAGGTCGCAGCAGTAAAGCTCGGACGGCTCTTTGTGATCCGATTCCGCTTCAAAATATCGCAAGTCATGTCCTTCCGGCGTGCAGGCCGCCAACAAAAGCAGCCCCAAACTCGGTAGCGACGCAACGACCTTGCTGCGCTGCACAAACCCCGGCAACGTCAGGCCAAGTTTCAGAAGTTTCGGATCGTGCGCACGCACACCGCTCATGGCCAAAAAGCCGATTTTCATAACGAACTCCAAAATGCCAATACACATGTCAATGCCAATGCCAATACCGGAAAGACAAATAAAAACGTCCATTTGGCGCGCCATGCGGCCAACAGGCATACCAGTGGCATGGTTACTGAGCTAAAAACTAACGCTGCCGAGATTATGGTGTTCAACGGTATTGCTGGATGTGGGCCGGCAGCATAAATAAGATTCAACATGCCAAGGGCCATAAATGCGATGTGTCCAAGCCGGACCAGTCGCCGGGGCCACGCGTCATAGCCTCCGAGAAAATCTTTCCGATGGAAAAACAGCCCCAGCAACGCACCGCTGATAATTCCCAGCAGCATCAATGCCCAGCCCAGTGTCCAATTGCAATTTACAAGCATCATGCGTACTACTCCTGCGGCCCGGGCCAACGATTCAGGGTCAAGCCGCGGAGAGAGTAATTCAAATGTCATGCCAGGCTGTAATGATATGACGTAAGTAATTATATATAAGCACGTTATGGCAAACTCGGTGCAAGATTTGCTTTGGAATAATTCATCCCAGTATAGGCATTTTATGTTCTATTGATGTACAATGATTGTATAACGCCTGTGGAGTCTGGAAATTGTGGTCATGGCCTTTTTAAATTCTGACGAACTTCCCCTGGCCCGTGCCATCTCGCAACTGACTTTCTGCAATCCATTTGTGCCGCAGCGCATGGAGTTCGAGCGCGCGGTCCTTGGCGATGATTATGTTGCCTCGGATACTTCCTGGAACTTCCCCACCACCGGGCAGGTTGAACGCCCGAACGAAACACGCGCACGGGAAAAAGTTTCGGCATTTGTTGCCACGCTGCGCCGTCGAATGGCGGGCAACGCCGCGCCGAGTTTACAGGAATGGCGGCTGTATCAGGATGCCGTGGTGCATTACCTCTATTATGCCTTGGAAGGTGATTTCTACCGAACATTGGCGGACAGCAAAAACAGTCCAGGTTATGCCGCCCTGTACGCCCGTTACCTGGAGCTATTCCATGACCTTCTCGAAAAGCCGGCGGCGGGGCGCGCGTGTCACTATCGCGCGGAACATTTATTTGCCTGCTGTTATCAGGTCACGCGCGCGTTTCAGGGAATCTACCGTTCCATTATCGGGTTTTCGCCGTGTATGATCGATCTGCGGGCCAAGGTTTGGCAGTCCATTTTCACCCATGATATGCGGCTTTACCAACTGGAGCTGTATGACAAAATGGGTGACATCGCCACGCTGATCATCGGACCGTCCGGCACCGGCAAGGAACGCGTGGCGCAGGCCATTGCGCAAGCGCGATACCTGCCGTTTAACGCCGTGACAAAA
>JAKATV010000189.1 GCA_021818565.1 Planctomycetota bacterium | reverse complement strand
AAAGCATATCTTCCATGCCGTGACAAACCGTCAATAGTACCATTATCCCGCATAAATGACAACCACATCGCATGGGCACAAAATCGACGCCAGCCGCGAGAGTTTTTACTCCCGGACGGCTAATGACCCAACACCGCGTTTCTAAACCGCTGACCGTCAATGATGCCGACTTCCGCCGCTTCAGCGAGATTCGGCCAGGCACTACGTCTGACACGCGGCCCCGAATTTCAATTGCCATTGCTGGGACACATCGGCGCAGTCGCTTTTTGTGCGGGTAAGAGTCAAGGGGCCGTTAAGTTCATGCCCTCGCAAAATCCCGCGGATGGCATTTTCCTCAACGCGTTGAAGGTTCAATATGCCGCCGTCGACGTGCGTAACGTGGCCGCGGTCACCGGGGATTTGGCCCTGAAAGTCCAGATAGATCAGGCGGTGATCCGGGATCGCAATGGCGGGAATGGCTTGAAATTGGCGGCTCCAGACAGCCGGGTCAAGGCGAATTTGCCATGTTGCCAGCAGCGGCCGATCAGGTAATTGCAGCAGTAAATCCCAGTGGATGTCAGTTTGACGGACATGCTTTAAAACCGCAAATCTGAAAACTTTTTCGTTGAAGTCTTGCCAAACCATGGTTCAATGTTACCATCTTCTATGACAGAATACGGCAGGAGAACTATTTTATGGAAATTCGGCGTTCAAAACACTGGTCACGGATGGGCCTGCTTGTGCTTGCCACAAGTGCGATGTTACTGGCGGGATGTGAAAGTTCCGCCATGAAATTACGCAATCAGGGCTTATCTCTCTATCATCGGGGCGATTATCAATCGGCCCTGGTGAAATTCAATGACGCGTTGAAATACAACCCCGCTGATCCCCGCGCCAATTACTATGCCGGCGCATCGGATTACATGCTGGCCCGTTATCAGGAGGCGGCGTTCCACTATAAAACCGCCTGGACGGTTGATCCCAATTTCGGTCATGTGAAAAGTGCCCTGGCCGAAGCGCTCATCCGCGCCGGGCGGCCCAATGAGGCGATGAATTTTCTGGAACGTGATGCGGAACTTACCGGCCGCGTCACTGGACGCTTGCGTGTGGCGCGGTTTTATAAACGTATTGGCGATCTTGATGACGCGCGCGTTAATTTCGCGAAAGCTGCGGCAATGGCCCCATCGAATCCCGAAGTCCTTATGCAGGTTGCCGGGTTCGATGACAGCGTTGGCCGCAAGCAGGATGCCCGGGCGCTATACATCCGCATTTATCAACTGGATCCGACCATGCCGGGCCTGGTGGAAAAAATGCAGCATGACGGCGTAACGATTTCCGAGGCGTTGGCCGCCCCACTGCCGGCGACCCAACCGGCCACCCGGTAATCCATCAGAGGATGGAACACGCTGATGATTGAATCCGCCGGACGCAAATTTCTGGAATTACTGGAAGCCCACCGCAATGCGCTGTACACCGTGGCGTGTCGGAGTGGTACGCCGAATGTGGCGGAAACCGCCTTACAGCGCGGAATCCGTAGCGCCTTTCGTGAATATGTTCGAAATCAAGCCCCCCGTAGCGATCAGATGCCATGGCTGGTGCAGCACATCAACGCGGAACTTGGCGAGAATTTGGCTTCCGCCGCGGAACCGCCGGCTGAATTACCTATGCCCGCGGATGTATGGGCGCGCCTTGCCGCCGCGATTCAGATTGAGGCCGCCACGCTTGGCGGGGCCGATGAACAATCCATGCTGGCGTATGATCCGCTGCTGGCTCCGCGGAAAAAATCCGGCGTGGATGACCCCGTTGAAGGCTTAAATTTATCCCCCTGGACTCGGTTTGTTATAGCCACAGCCATTGTATTGTTTATCGGTATTGTGGCCACGATCATTCTTACCACGCACCATGCAGGCCCAAGCACAATGCCGACGGCAACTTCCAAATCCCCCGCCACCGCGCCAGCAACGTCCGTATCGGGTACCCACCCATGACACAGCGGCCATCCCTGCAATCCCGTTATCCGATCCGGCTTCATCAGTTAATGGCCGGAACGCATCAGTTGGAAATTTTTTCGCCGGCCGACCCTGATTCACTACTGGATGATCCGACGGTTGAAGCACGCTACAAAAAAGATAATTACTTGCCTTATTGGCCGGTGATCTGGCCCAGCAGCCTCATGCTGGCGGAGCATATTTTAAACAGTGAGGATGCGCCGCCGACCTTTTCACCGCGGCCGGACTCTGTGCCGCCGCGGGCGATTGAACTGGGCTGTGGGCTGGGCATTGCCGGTATCGCCGCCGCGATGCGCGGCTGGCACGTGACCTTCACCGATTATGATCCCGAGGCCGTTGATTTTGCAGCTTTCAATGCCAATTGCAACAAGATTCCTCCGCATCTCGCGACGGCCCGCCAAATGGATTGGCGGGAACCGATCGACGAACAATTTGATTGGATCATTGCGTCCGATGTGTTGTATGAACGGCGGCTGCATCCCATTCTGCTGGATGCTATTGATCATCTGCTGGCCCCGCAGGGCGTGGTATGGATCAGTGATCCACAGCGAAACAGCGCGGCGGATTTTCCCCCCGTTGCGGTGGAACGCGGATTTCGCATTGCCAATTCCGTGCTGCATTGGACGGGGCCTTCAGGCATTAATTCTGATGCGGATTTGCTAGTGCTGCGCCGAATCAGCGCATCGAAGGTGTTACCAAAAGTTGTCATTCAATAAGAGTTGCTGTCATGAGCCTGCCACGCTTTTATGTTTCACCGCTGATGGATTTCGGTGAATTGCCGGATGATCAGGCCCATCATGCCCGCGATGTGTTGCGCTTGGATCATGGCCAATCGGTGATTCTTTTTGACGGCTGTGGCCACTATGCTTCGGCAAATATCAGCTTTGAAAGAAAACACCTATTTTACAGGCTAACCAGTCCGATCATGGTTGAGGCACCACCTGCGTACAGCCTGACAATAGCCACAGCCATTCCCAAGGCTGATCGAGCCCATCAACTCCTTGAGCATATCAGCCAACTGGGTGCCGCCGGCCTGCTCTGGCTGGATTGCCGTTACAGCGTGGTACATCCCATCGCGGATGCAAAAAAATTGGAGAAGTGGAGTCGCCTGGCGGTTGAATCGGCCAAACAATGCGGACGATCGCGCGTACTGGCAATCGAAGTTCCGCGAACTCCCCGGCAGCTTCTGGAAAGCGCGGAGGCGGGAACGATAATATGGACACAGGTTGATGCCAAACAAGACTTAGCGCAACGCCTGGCACTGTGGCAGTCAGAACGAGCCGCAAGGCCCATGGCTCCCGCATACTCCCGGATAACTGTAATGATCGGCCCGGAAGGTGGATGGAGCGTGGAGGAGGAGGAACTCCTGGGCCGACATACGGCACCGGTAAGTTTGGGAAATAACATCCTGCGAATCGAAACCGCCGCCACCGCCGCCGCCGCAATCACGCAGTCCGTCTTGGGCAAAGTGGAAAATCAGAGAAGATAAAATGTTCAGGGCGGCGCGTGGGGAATATCATAAAGACGACCGCCGGGAGTAAAGCGTAGGGTTACCACTCTACCGACGCTCAGGTAATATTCCATAATCTGGTCATTACCAAAATCCAGATCAATGTATCGCGCGAAAGAATGGTGCGGCACTTTCCCGCCAACAATCTTTAAATAGGCCATCGCCGTGATAAAAACACGGTGCGAAATAAACGACACATCATCGTTGTCAGGCTCGCTGTTGATGTAATGGTCAGGCTTGTGTTTTCTGTCAGTTACGGGCGTTGGAACCCGCGTGTCCACATCTATGTTCTGCGACGATGTGGTTTTCAACCCAAAGTGCGGGTAGCGCAATTTAACCACTCGGGCCTGCACGGCCACCAGCTTCGCGGGGGCTGCGACCGGACCATCAAGTACCCGCACGCGTTGACTGTAAGACTCGCGTACTGCGGGCCAATAGGAGCAGCCGGCCATGGTTACCGCCGCTCCGGTTGCAAGCACGCATCCCGCCAAAACAGCCAGCCGACGAACTGCCAACCGATGGAATGGGCCACAAGTCATGTTATTGCTCCCAAGTTTATTTATCAGGCATTATACGACCGTCCGGCGATCCATATTGAATTCTCTGCACGTACTGGCGATTACGGTATTATACTTCGGGTATGGAAAAGCTTCTTGTCATTGTTGGTTGCACGGCTGCCGGAAAATCGGAGCTTGCTGAAGCGATTGCGACGCGCTGGCATCATTCCGATGCGCGGCCCGCCACGATTATGGCCGTCGATTCCATGCAGGTTTATCGGGGCATGGATATTGGCACCGCCAAACCCTCACGCACAGTTCAAGCAACCATACCTCATACCATGATTGATGTGGCTGATCCATGGGAGTCTTTTTCCGCGGCCCGCTTTGCGGCGATGGCTGAACCCATTATGCGGCAGCACCGCACGGAGAATCGCCCGCTGATCCTGGTGGCCGGCACCGTGCTTTATTTGCGAGCGATTTTGGAAGGGCTTTTTGAAGGCCCGGCGGCCAATATGGAAATTAGAAAAGCTCTGGCGGCAGAGGCGGAAAAGTCCGGCTCCGCTGAACTTCATCGGCAATTGACACAGGTGGATCCGGTGGCCGCGCAACGGATTCACCGCAATGATTTGCGACGCATTATCCGTGCATTGGAAGTTTTTCAAATAACCGGCGTGGGTATTAGCACGCTGCAAACGCAATGGCAGGCCGGTCGCCCGCAACTGAATTACCGTATCATCGGTGTGACGAGGGAAAAAGCCGACTTGAATCGGCGTATTAATCAGCGCGTGGGCCTGATGCTGGAGCAGGGATTATTACAGGAAGTTCGCAGGTTGTTGGAGCACCCCAAAGGTTTATCCATGCAGGCCCGCGAAGCGGTGGGCTATAAGCAGATGATTGAATATCTCAACGGAGCACTACCACTGGATGAGGCTGTGGAACAAATTAAAATTCAGACCCGGCACCTGGCCAAATTGCAGCGCACCTGGCTGAAGCGCTTTGACGGCGTGAGTTGGTTGACCGCCTCGCCCCAACAACCTGCGGCGGAATTGGCCGGACATGTGCTGGAAAAACTCGTGGAACCTGAAGTTTCGGCGTAATTTTATTTTTTGGAGTGCCTATGAAAGTTCTGGCTCTGGATGTTGGCTCATCCTCCATTAAGGCGGCCTTATGTAAAAGCGGCACCATGAAACACCTCGAGAAGGTGGAGGTGTCTAGCCTTTTCCATGGTGCGGAAGTTGAAATCCCTGCGGCAACACTTTTAAAAAGCCTCCGTAAGGCGATAAACCGCATAACCGATTCGCATCACCAGATTGACGCCATCACGTTGGACAGCTTCTGTCCCGGCGTTGTCGCAACGGATAAAAGCAACGCGATATTATTTGGCTGTGTAACGCATCAGGATCGGCGCAG
>JAKATV010000182.1 GCA_021818565.1 Planctomycetota bacterium | reverse complement strand
TCCTGATCTGAATAATCAAAATAGGTCTCAACATCGGTCAGATCACTTTTTCGCTGCGACTGCTGCCGCAGATGCGTCGTGATCGAATCCACCGCGCCGGCATTGACAATCATGCCCGGATTCAAAATGCCATTGGGATCAAAAATGGCTTTAATCTCGGCGAATGCCGCCATGATCTTCGGGCCGAAATACTCCATCAGCAGCGGGCCTCGAACCCGCCCGTCACCATGTTCCCCGGACATGACCCCGCCGCAGTCCCGCGCTAAGCGGGCGGTTTGCAGGGCGATATCTCGCATGGCCTCTTGATCGCGGACATCATGCAAATCCAGCATTGGCCGTACATGTAACACACCCACGGAAGCATGGGCGTAAAACGCGGCATGGGTGCCGTGCGCTTCGATAATCACTTTCAGACGGCGGATAAATTCCGCCAGTCGTGGCACCGGAATGGCATTATCTTCAATAAATGTTATGGGTTTACGCGTGCTGGATAGTCCATGCAACAGGGCTTCAGCGCTTTTGCGAAGCCCCCAGGCCTGATTCATTTCCCCGCCCTGCAGAAATATTCGCGCGCCCGGCGCTTGCAAGGCGGGGTGCCTCAAACACGCATCGATCTCATTGGCGGAGTCTTCCGTCTGATATTCCACATACAGCACCGCCGCCGGAAGCTCGCCGTTAATCAGCGGCAGAACTTCCAGTTGCCGCCGCGCTTCGGCATTGCCTTGTGCCGCGTGCAGCACCTGTGCGTCCAGCAGTTCCACCGCACTGGGATTGGTTGTTAAAATCGGTTCCAGCCGATCCAGCGCCTCTTCCAAACTGTGAAACGCCAGAATCGCCAAACCCCGCCTAGCGGGGATCGGATGCAATTTCAGCCGTGCGGCCGTAATAACCGCCAGCGTCCCTTCACTGCCGCACATTAACGGGCTAAGGTCCAAATCCTCCGGCGTGCTTCCGCTATCCAATTGCCGAAGAATCAAATCAAGTGAATAGCCGGCATTGCGGCGAATGAGCTTGGGAAACCGTTCACGAATTTCCTCTGCATGTTGCGTGACAACCGCGGCAACGCGCTTTGCAAGATCAAGCGCTGTCTTATTGTGCTTCCCCGCACCGGTTTCCAGCCAAAGGCTTTCCCCGTCTGCCAATACCACGTGCATGCCGGAGAGATTTTCACTGGTGCGGCCATAGCGGATCGACCGCGCACCGGCGGCATTGTTGCCAATGCACCCGCCGAGGGCGGCCTGCGCCACCGTGGCCGGATCAGCGGCGAAAAATAGGTCGCTGTAGGCCAATTCGCGATTGATCTGATCAATGCTCATCCCCGCTTGAGCCAAGCATGCGCGCTTGGCAATATCAACGTCCAGCAGCTTGCGAAATCGCGGTGATATATCCAGCACCATCGCCCGATTGGTGCATTGCCCCGCCAGGCTCGTGCCTCCGCCGCGCGGCAGAACCGCGATGTGCTGTCGGCGGCAAAATTCCAAAAGTGTGGAAATTTGTTCTACCGATTCCGGAATTACCACGCCCAAAGGCATAACCTGATACAACGAGGCATCGGTCGCATACAAAAGTCGGTCATGTCCACTTAGCCGCACTTCGCCAACGTCAAGTTTTTGCAGAGCGCCGGCCAAATCCACTGCTCCCAGAGTCTCTGAAGCGGTGTCAGTAACAATCGGTAACGAAACTCGTCCTTCATCCATAATAAATTGCATAATAGCCGCAAAAGCCTCGGTGTTGCAAAGGATATGGTGCGCCTCGGTCAAAGAGGGCCAATACCGACCGGCATTATCAAAAGTATCGGCGGCGGATACAATCCCATGTAATGAATCAGCTAAATTATAAAACGCGCTGGACTGCGGAAATGGTTTCAACCGCGGCCAAGCCATATCGGGCGGCCGGGCGTTTTGCCTGGCATTTTGCGAAAGGAAAACTTGGTGGTGATCCGGCGTTTGTCGAATTACTGCGACGCGGGTTAATTCCACCGAATTCACGCATTTTAGATTTAGGCTGCGGACAGGGGTTGCTGGCGGCGTGGCTGGCGGCGGCGGATATTTTATGTTCCGTCGGCAACTGGCCTCGGGAATTTCCCCCCGCTCCCAAAGTCGCTTCCTATCGCGGAATTGAGCTTATGCCGCGGGATGTGGAACGGGCCGGCGTCGTTCTGGGTAATCGGGTTGTTGTGGAGCAGGGTGATATCCGCACGGCAGACTTTCAGAGCGCCGACGTTGTGGTAATTCTGGATGTTCTTCATTATATGCCGCTTTCCGCGCAGGACGATGTGCTTAATCGCGTGCGCCGGGCACTGGGGCCGAACGGCACGTTACTACTGCGCATCGGAGATTCCGCCGGCGGTTGGCGGTTTCATGTAAGTAATTACGTAGATACCATCGTCACCGCGGTGCGGGGCCACACCCCGGGACGGCTACACTGCCGGCCTCTGGTTCAATGGAAAATCACCTTGGAAAAACTGGGATTTGCGGTTACCAGCGTTCCAATGAGCCAAGGCACCCCCTTCGCCAACGTGCTGTTGGTAGGGAAAATCGGCAACGGCGCGGTTGGATGCGCGATGGGTCGGCGGGAAAAAAACGCGCTCCAATCCGGCACGCCTTGTACTAATCGTGACGGGGGAATCGCGTCGTGTCATGGAAAGGCGTTTCTCCAATAACTCCAATAACTTGCCTTCCCGGGGACCAGCGATATACTGCCAGAAAAGTTCGGGAGGCCTTCGACGTGTCAGCTATGAAAATGCAAAAAGAAGATTCTTTGTCATCGATCAAACAATTAAACCGACGGCAAATTCTTGCTGCGGCCGCCATGACGTTGGCATTCTCCCAGGATCGCCACCCTAATGTCGCGGATGCGTCTGCTACACCAGAAAGCGCGCTCCCACGCCCCTCCAGCGGTGCGATGCCCGCATCGCCAATGCCGATACAGGTTCGACATATCGACGGTCATACGATTCTGGAAAATGGCTTTATTCACGTCGAATTCGATGTGAAAAAAGCTGCAATAACCAACCTCACCGCCGATTTTTTCGGCCGAGGCTTATACCAGAACAATCTGCTGGGACTAGACGGCATTCGCCTCGAGGGTGTCACGGTCAATGGCACGATCAGTGAACCGCGCATCAAAGCCGGGGCGGCTGTTGCGACGGGCCATGAAACGAAAATCTCACCGGTGGCGATACATTTGCCGCAAATCGATCTTGCGGTCGGCGCGGATGGTCATGCATCGATAATTTCTCAATGGACGATCGTTCTGCAACCAGCCGCACGGTGGTTTGACCTGCAACTGCACACACAGATTCTCGATGACAGGCACCCGGACATGGTGCGTTTACGCTTTGGCTGTAATCAATGGTTCTTCAATGCGCTGTATGAGCGGGGCAATATGCAGCGTAGAGAGGGTTTGTCCCAGGCGTTCTGTTCGCACAGTCCATTGCATGTGTTTTACACAATGGACTGTGAAAACGGATCCATTTCCATTGTCCCGCAACAGCCTGATGTCATTCTCGAAAGCAATTTGTTTGCCGGCACTGTTTCACAGTGGGGTGGCAGCCAATGCGGGCTGGATCAAGTGCTCTGCGGAGCATCCAATATATTAAATACATGGGTCCCATTAAAAAATATTCATCCGGCTGGAACCGGAAAGCCGCCGCGCCCAACCATGGTTACGTCATTTCGTGTGTATGCTTCGGATATGGCATTTCCAGTGCATACTCTGCCGCCGGAAACCACCGTGGAATTTGACGATCTGGCCGCGCTTTACACCGCAATCTACGGCAGCTCCGCCGGCGTGCTGGGGAGCTATGACATTCCGGGATCCGCCTATCCCAATCTTGCCACACCACGTCGTCCGTATGGTGACGGAAACAGCTTTTTTGATCCGGATGCCTGGGAGACTGTTTCGGCGTTAAGTTATTCCGGCGACCCCTTGCTGGCCCGATTGGCACGGCAGGTCGTGGAGCGCAGCGGAAAATATATGAGCCATGATGGCCAAATCCCCCACAACTTCAACGGTAAAGTACCTACCGACATCGCAATTTCCGGGGCCACGCAATCCGGTCCTAATGTGTTCTGGGTCATGGCCTGCATGGATTATGTTCTGGGTACCGGCGATGAGTCCTGGCTGAAAAGCCACTATTCAACGATAAAAAGAGCGGTGGAATGGCTGCTGGATCGTTACGATCCTAAAGTCAAGCTCGTAAAATTCACCGGTTCTCTGTTCATTGATGTGTTTATCCGCTATGGCTATACGCTGGATACAAATATGGCGACCGTTGGCCTGTTGGAGTTAATGGCACCGGTCTCAGAATTCTGTGGTGATGCAGCCGGGGCACATCGGTATCGGGAACTTCACCAAGCCATCAGCGAAGGCATTCGCGCTAAGCTATGGAATGGTAAAGATCATTTTGTTACGCAGCGTAACACCAATGGATCCATCCGCGACTTAGTCGATTATGACGGAAATTTTGGCGCCTTAGCGTTTGGCGTGGTCAATGACCCCACATGGCGGGCGGCCATGTTTTCACGCTTGGATAATGGCCCGCACACCCACCCTGGCGGGCGCGGCACATGGGTTTCCGAAAAATACTACGGCCCGACGGATTGCTACAATGGTAATACCGGCGACTCGGCCACCGCCATGGGGCGCATCTGGTGGCTTGATATGAAAGCGCGTCATCGCTACCCCACGATTTCCAACTGCGCTATGTTCAGCCGCACCTATCAAAATATTCGCGGCGATCTGCTGGCCGACACCTGGCTCACGGAGCGCTACAACGCCCGCGGACAATGTATACGCACGCCCTATTATCATGAATATCCCGAGATAGTCTCCATGGTCATGCGTACCATGCGCTACGGTATTGATGTGCATATGGATCGCGTGATAATTCGACCTATTGAACCCATGGCGTTTGATTTTCAGATGGGACAACTGCGTGTAACCTACAGCCCCGACCGCGTGGTTGTGCAAGTTCCGGGGCAGCGTAAAATTCGGTATGAGATATTCCATCTGGCACCCCATGGATCCTATCGCCTATCCAATGGCCTATCGATTAAAGCGGATGCCGCGGGGCGGGTAGAATTTTCGGGAAATGCCGGACTGACGTATGTCCTGCAAAAAATTTAATAGAAGGATAATAATCTCGGATGCCAGTCAGAATGCAGTTGAAGGAATTCAACGCCAGATCATCCGAATCTGATATTGCCAGGTAACGGCAGCACAGAGCGCGAGACGGTATGAGAATCATTCGGAGAATTTGTGCGAACCGCAAAAAAAGCCACGGATGTTTATGCCTACGTTCTGCGCGGAATTGAAACCGGCAAGTTTCGCATCGGCGACCGAATTCCATCCGAGCGTGATTTGGCGATCCAATTTAGCGTTTCCCGGCCAACGATTACCGCCGCGATCCAG
>JAKATV010000116.1 GCA_021818565.1 Planctomycetota bacterium | reverse complement strand
ATCTTAAAAGTGGGTGTGATCGGCTATGGCGGCGCATTTAATATGGGCCGCACTCATTTGACCGAAATGAAAAATGCGGGATTCATCCCGGTGGCGGCATGTGATATTGACCCGGCCCGAGCCAAAGCCGCGGAGCGGGAATTTCCGGGCATTCAAAGTTACACCTCGGTACATCAGATGCTCGCGCAAACTGATGCGCAGCTGTTGACCGTTATTCTGCCCCATAATGCCCATGCCAATGTGGCCGTGGATGTGCTTAACAGCGGGCGACACTGCATTGTGGAAAAACCCATGGCGACCAGTTCTGATGAAGTTCGTGCCATGATCGCTGCCGCGGAAAGCAATCGGCTCCTGTTAAGCGTGTACCACAATCGGCGGTGGGACGGCGATTTCCTGGCCATGGAAGATATCATCCGACATCGCAAACTTCTGGGCGACATATTTAAAATTGAAACGGGCATGAGCTGTTTTGCATCTCCCGGAAGTTGGTGGCGGTCGAGCCAAGCGATTTCCGGGGGTTTGCATTATGATTGGGGCGCACATCTCATATTCTGGGCTTTGCTGCTGATGGACGCACCGATTGAATCCGTCACGGCCACGAGGCAGAAGCGTTTGTGGCACCATGTCACCAATGACGATCAGGTGGATGCCTGTATCCGCTTCAAAAACGGCGGCACACTGGATTTTGAAATATCCACCATTGCGTCGGTACCGCGACCGCGCTGGCGAATTTTGGGCACGCGTGGCGGAATTCTTGATAATTGGAATGACACTTCTTTTCAATTGGCGGTGCATCAGCACGGCATTGCCAGCGAGCCGCAACGTGTTAAATATCTCCCCAGCCAGGGCTATCGCTATTATGAAAATATTGCTGATCATCTGGGGCTGGACGATCCGCTGGAAATCACAGCGGAAAAGGCCGGGCGCGTGGTTCACGTCCTGCATGCCATCGATAAAGCCGCGCAAAGCGGCAAGAACGAATCTGTTTGCGGGGAGGCGTGAAACCCCATGAGTAAAACGCTGCATTGGTATATTCTGCGCGAATTGCTTCGCATTTTCGCGCTGACCACTTCCGTGCTGACCACGATTCTGGCATTTGGTGGAACATTTCGCCCGCTGACCAAGGAGGGCCTGACACTGGTGCAACTGCTGCGGGTGCTCATGGACCTCATGCCGGCCATGCTGGCTTATTCCATTCCACTGGCGGCGCTATTTGCGGCGGTGATCGTGTATTGGCGATTGGCCACCGACAATGAGCTAACCGGTGCCCGGGCCAGCGGGGTGAGCTATGTGGCTCTGGTCATGCCGGCGGTGGTGCTGGGATTGGCCGTGGGCCTGGTAGATATGGCGTTTGTGGGATATGTGGTGCCGCGATTCCTGCAAAAAACCTCCCAGGTTATCCAAACGGATGTCGCTTCGATGCTGCTGCATAACGTGGATCAGCGGCAACCGTTCAATTTGCAAAATAAGTTTGTCATTTATGCCAACAGCGCCTATCGCGTGCCCACTCCCAGCGATAACCAGCCGCCGCCCGGCGTTACCCGCAAAATCATCCAGTTGCGCGGCTTGGCGGCCATGCCACTACAGAACGGCCAACCCTCATCCATAATTATCGCTCGCGCCGCCAATGTTATCATCGATACCAATCGCGCAAAGAATCAGGTCAGTGTCGGCGTACAACTGGATCACGGCACCGCCTTTAATTCCAACAGCCTGCAACAGATTCGGGGAACCGTGCGCTATTTGCCGCCAAATGGCAAACCAGAACCCTTTGGCTCACTGCTGGATAGCAAGCCAAAATTTCTCGATTTATTCCGCTTGGCCGCACTGGATCGCAACCCGCTGCTTTTGCCCCGCATTGCTAAAAACTTTCATACCTTGATGGATGAATTACGCGTGCAAAGCATTTCCAAGTGGTATCTGAAGCAATTTCACCCCGGCAAACCAGTAATGTTTAAGCGCCGTCAGGGCGCGGCCATTGTGCTTAGCCCGATGGCAACGCTTACTGGAAGGCACGGAAATCTTCTATTGACCGGCGCTGGGGGCGTACCGGTGCAGGTGCGGGTGGTGCACCATGGACACATCACGCAAATATACCTTGCCAACCAGGGCGAACTGCTGATATCACGGCGAGAAACAGATCAACTATCAACAGAAGCACCCGTTGGTGCGGAAAAATATGTAGCGGCTCTAAAACTCACTGGCAATGTCCGTGAAAAAAATATAGGTCTGGACCGCCGATTTCATGCCGGTCCGCCTTTAATCGTCATTTCCTCAATCCACCCTGTCATCCCGGATACCGGCATACCCGCCATTCCATCAATTCAGACAGCGTCGCCGATTGTTTCGCACCTCATAAAAACCATTCATCATCAGGAAGATCGTTTACGCCGCCAGATCCTGTCTGAATTTCAAAGTCGCGTATCGTTCGCATTTTCCTGTATTGTCCTGGTAATCCTGGGTACCGCCTTGGGAATTATTCTGCAGGGCCGCAATCCGTTGGCCGTGTTTGTCGTGGGAGTTGTTCCCGCGATGATTCTGGTGTTACTGATTAATACGGGGCGTGAAATGATCGCGCGGACGCCTCATTCGGACATGCCGGGAACGGTGGTCATCTGGGCTGGCAACGCCGTTATTCTTGTCCTCAACGCCGTTATTTATTCCCGACTGCTTAAGCGATAAACTGGAACCGACATGAAGATTCTTGACCGATACATTATCCGCAATTACCTCATCAACTGCCTGCTGGCGCTGGCCGTGATGATCGGCATGTATATTCTGCTGGATGTGATTGTCAATTTTAATCTCTTCACCAGAAACCACGCGTATCAACACGCCACGGCGTTGCAGGCCTTCTGGGGATTACTTAGAGAAATTACCACGTTTTACCTGTATCGAACCCTGGTCATTTTTTCCATGATTTCCGGTATTATTCCGCTGCTGGCGGCGGGGTTCACCATGGTGCGTATGACCCGTAACCGCGAGCTTATTGCGCTGCTGGCCAGTGGTGTATCGCTGTATCGTGTGGCGGCACCCATTATCTTATGTGCCGTGGGTTTTAATATTCTCGTGGTGGTGGATCAGGAAGTGCTCATGCCCGCCAACATCAGCAAATTACTGCGGAAACACGGACAGGTTTCCGCATCATTCGGGCCTGATGAACCCATTTATTTTGTTCCGGAAAGTGACAACTCACTGGTTCTGGCGTCCAGCTATGACGCAAGAACCAAAACCATGCGGAACGTCCGCATTATTCAGCGTAATAAGCTCGGTGATGCGAAAGCCATGATTCTGGCCAAAAAAGCCGTGTGGAAAAAAGACATTGGCGAAGGCCCCGTCTCCGGCGGCTGGCGCATGTATGATGTGGTGCAGATCAACGCCGCCAAAGCGGCCAATCCCAATGACCGCCCGGAGCCGGTGAAGGAAATGACCTATCAAACGCCCGTTACGCCGGGGCAGTTGAATCTGATTTTTCAGAAAAAGGCGGTGGAATATCTGTCCACCGCCCAGATTGACAAGCTTATTCTCTACAGCACCCCGGCGACGCGCGTGGCCCTGGAAAAAATCATGTACACCCGCATCACCCAGCTTATTATGAATATGATCATGCTGCTGATCGGCATTCCGTTTCTGCTGGCGCGCGAGCCTAATAAACTGGTAACCAACATGCTCTGGTGCAGTGCCATCAGCGCGGGGTGTTTTGTTACGACCTTTGTATTTTTCCAGCTTGCCGGAGCGGGCTTATCTCCGTTTGCCGGCGCTTGGCTGCCGGTAGTCCTGTTCGGCCCGCTGGCGATTGTCATGCTGGATATGGTCAAGACCTGACGGCTCACGCAATGTTATGCACTTTGTCATATTGCGCTGCAGTCATAAAGCCATGCGGCTCGACGGTTGTTTTCAGTTTCACCAGCCAGCCCGCGCTGTAGGGATCCTGATTCACCAGCGACGGGTCTTTTTTCAGCGCGTCATTGACGGCCACAATTTCCCCTTCTACCGGTGCATAAAGTTCACTGGTGGCTTTGACCGATTCAATTTCGCCGAACGTCCCGCCCGCCGCCACTTTCCTGCCTATGGCCGGCAGATCTACGAATGTGACATCGGATAGCTCATCCACGGCAAAGCGGGTAATGCCGACGGTGAGAATATCCCCCTCTTTTTTCATCCACTCATGGGTTTGCGTATAAAGATAATCCGCGGGCGATGGCATGGTAACTCCTGAAATAACTAACCGCCGCATACCGGCGCTGTCTGGGCGATAGTGTAACCGAAATATTGGGGGCCTTAAATCCTAAAGCAGACGCTTCTTGGAAAAGCCGGCTCATGGGCTGGATTTTGACAGCTTATAGAACGGCAATTTGACCACGGTGGCGGCGACGCGATTGCCACGCAGATCAATTTCCAACGCGGTACCTTCCGTGGCACACACGGATTGCACATAAGCCATGGCAATGCCGTGCCCCAACGTCGGACTGCCGGCACCGCTGGTAACGGCACCCACTTCGTGCCCCCCCGCCCACAAAGTCATCCCCTGCCGGGCGGTCCGTGGGCCATCAACCGCCAACCCCACCAGCCGCTTCTCCGGCCCGCGTTGTCTGATTTCCGCCAGGGCAACTGAACCGATAAACGGCTTTTCATTCGCCACCGCCCATCCCAGACCGGCGGAAATGGGATCAATATTCTCATGCAGTTCATGGCCATACAACGGCATGCCTGCCTCCATTCGCAGCGTATCGCGTGCGCCCAGTCCGGCGGGCTGCATCGGAGCTTCCCGAACGTCCCGTCCCTGCTTAAAAAGCATATTCAATGCCATTTGCGCAATGGTTGATCCGCAGATGATCTCCACACCGTCTTCCCCGGTGTAGCCGCTGCGAAATACGGTAAACTTGGCGATGAGATAACTTTGCGTCATGAAGTGATAACGTTTTAACGATGACACCGGCTCCGGCAGAAGAGCATCCAGCAGGGCCATGACTTTGGGCCCCTGAATGGCGATCATAGCCGACTGCATCGTCTCATCTTTCAACTGATAATTAAAGCCGGTGCTGTTGGCCTTAAACCATTCCAGCAGCTTAAGCCGGTTGGAGGCGTTGCACACCATCAGCCAATATTTATCAAACCGGGAAACAATCACATCATCCAGTACGCCGCCATCAGGTTTGCAGATCAGGCTGTAGAGCGACTGCCCCACCACGGCCTTGGATAAGTCCCGCGTGCAGATATGTTGCAAAAATCGCAAAGCATCCGGACCGCTGAAATGCAGCCGCCCCATGTGCGAGACATCAAAGACCGATGCGGCTTTTCGAGTTTGCTCATGCTCCGCAATAATGCCGCGATAAGACAATGGCATCGCCCATCCGCCAAAGTCCACCATTTTCGTGCCTTGGCGAATATGAAAATCATAAAAACAGGTTTTTAATAA
>JAKATV010000507.1 GCA_021818565.1 Planctomycetota bacterium | reverse complement strand
CCTGAACCCTTAAGCCGATCACAAAAAAGCACGGTGGCCGGAATTTATCTTACGCAAGACTCTGAACCAGTTATCGCGGGGCTACGACGGCGACATTTTTAGCCCGCAGGAAGTGAATCGGGTCATAGAGCACCGCAGTAATAATACGGTAGTTGGTTGGCGGCATTGGATCAACCAACGGATTAATTATCCGGTGATCCACAAGCAGTGACGATAATGGCGTACCTCAACACGATGGTACTTCCAGGAGCCGTGCCGCAGTCGGATGGAACACAAACCACGTCGCCCCGCAGTCATGACTCGGACAGGTTCGAGCCGGGGACGCTTGAGGCATTGGGACAGCCGGTTGGTTGGCAGGCACGGCAGGTATAGCCGTTGGATTGGCATAGTTCCTGTTGATGCCGGCTGCGTGTCCGGCAGTAGTCGCAACTGTCCTGATGGTCATCGCAATGCGTAATGCGTTTTACGATCACCTGTGCGATTTTCTCATCCAGCCCCAACGGCTGCGTAACGTGGAAGCTGATATGCGGATGGTGCTTTGCCGCTTCGGCCGCCATGCGCGGAATATCGGTGGTACTGTGGCGGCCCGGTGATAAAAAGTATGGGTGCACCACAACCCGCGTGGCACCCTGGTTAACACAGGCCGTAAAAGCGTCAGCGATACTGGGGGCCGCCAATTCCATGTGCGCGGGAAATACAATCGAATAACCGGCGACCCGCCGGAAGAGTTCAACCACATCATTAAGCATATCATTGGCCGACGCCAGACGACTGCCGTGATCCACCAGGATGATTCCAATTTTTTCGTTCTCGACCGTTTGAGCCATGCATTATTCTCCATAGAGCAACTACAACATCCGTATTGTAGCACGGGTTTGTTTAGGACCATTGAATCCCCTGTATGACGCTGCCCTTTCGGGCCAAGGCGCAGGCCCGCATTTTATCACACCTGCGGCTTATCGGACAGAAATGGCTGTAAACCGCACGGAATTCGTTGATGAAATCATGACGCGGAGCCGATGAAAGACTTACGCTCACATCTACGTGAACCGAAGAATTCAAGTCGTGCGTTAAATAGAGGAGAGGCGAAAATGATTAACGTAGAGGTATTAAAGAGAATTGTTCCGACCGTTGCACCGGCCATGACCGTATGGGCCGAAACGATGGAACGCTCGGCACTGGAAAAAGGCGCAGCCCTGGATTCCCTGCAATGGCGGGATGCGTTGCGCGTAGGAGTGAAGCGTCCGGAAAAAGTGCGCGTCATTTATGTCGATGATTTACCTCATCCGAACACCGAGCTGACGCTGTTGGCGAAAGAAATCGGCATATTGACCGAACAGACAGACGGCATAACATTTGGCTATGGGATATTCATAAAAAATAATCTTCCGGATGTCAAACGCCGCCTGATTCATCAACTGGCACACGTATGCCAGTATGAACGGTTGGGTGACATGCGCATATTTGTGCGCGAGTACGTGCAATGCTGCCTGGATTTCGGGTATGCCCATTCTCCCTTTGAACTGGAAGCGGAGGCCCGAACCCAGGAAGTCTTGGCGGATTTTCATACGGCGATGAAACCGTGCCCCTGCGAAGACTAAAAAATACCAAAAACGCCTCTTAGCGCCTATAATGGTGCAAAGAGGTGGTGTTATGCAGTGGCAACAGCCGATCCCCAAAGAATACATGCAAATTCCGCGCGAACAGGTATTGGCCAGAATTGGGCAGCGGAAGGCGGAAATGGGTCGTCGGCTGGTGATCCTCGGGCACCATTATCAACAGGATGATGTGGTGCGCTTTGCGGACTTTCTGGGAGATTCATTCCAATTATCACGCGAGGCGGCCAAAGTTGCAGACGCGGAATTCGTGATATTCTGCGGCGTGCATTTTATGGCGGAATCGGCGGATGTATTAACCGCCCCGCATCAAAAAGTGCTCTTGCCCGATATGGGTGCAGGCTGCTCGATGGCAGACATGGCCCAACTGGATGACGTTCAAGATGCCTGGTCCGCTATTGCGGCGGCCTGCCAAGCCGACAAGGATTTCAAACTTGTACCCATCACCTATATGAACTCTACCGCCGCCGTGAAGAGTTTTGTGGGCGAGCATGGCGGTGCCGTTTGCACCAGCAGCAATTGCGACAAGATTTTGTCCTGGGCATTGGGGGGGCAAAAGCCTGCGGAGGTGCCGCACACCAAAATTATTTTTTTCCCCGATCAGCACCTGGGTAGAAACACAGGTTATAAAATGGGATACCCGCTGGAATCCATGGTGGTTTGGGATTATCGGCAGCCCAACGGCGGGTTGACCGATCAGCAAATTCGAGACGCAACATTTATTCTGTGGAAAGGCCATTGCAGTGTACATCAGCTTTTCCGACCGGAACATGTCGATGACATTCGTCATCGGATGCCTGGCGTAAAAGTTCTGGTACACCCGGAGTGCCGGTGGGAAGTGGTCCAGAAGGCAGATCTGGTGGGATCCACCGATTTTATCGGCAAGCAAATTGCCGCCGCGCCGGCGGGAAGCAAATGGGCGGTAGGAACTGAAGTACACATGGTACAACGCTTGGCCAATGCCCATCCGGAGCAGACCATTGTGGTGCTTTCCGACTGCCAATGTCTATGCACCACCATGTATCGCATTGATCCGCCGCACCTGCTGTATATTCTTGATAATCTCGTAGCGGGGAAGGTCTTGAACCGAATTCAAGTTGATCCTTTTGATACGTATTGGTCGCGCGTCAGTTTGCAGCGGATGCTGGATATCACGGCCGGCAAGCCTGTCGCACCGCCCCCGGAACCACGGCCACAGCGAGGGATTCAGGCTGCGGCCTTGCGGGTGCTGCCACTGGAAACCGCTACGACCTGATATTTGCAAGATTCAGCAGCTTATAACGATATAATTCGGCATGGGACATAAAGCACAGAAATTCAGGAGAATTCATGCGTACCACCTATACCCTGGCAGTTGTTGCCCTGTTCGTTGCATGCAGCCATGCCAAGGCTGTTGTGCCGACGCCTTATCAGGAGCATAACGCATATATTTCCGGATACGTTTCAGCACTGTTAGATATGAAATTCCACCTGCGATCCACGTCTGTGCAGGTGCATGGAGCCACAGTTGAAATTGGCGGCGTACCGGCATCGGATCACAGGGCCGTGCGGAAGGCGGTGCGGAAGGTAAACGGTGTTAAAATCATTGAGTTTTTGCCGGCACCGGCATCCCAGATTCATCCTTCGTCAAACACAACGGGAGACGATGTCGGCGTCATGCCGGCACCCGAGCAATCCGCCAATCCCGCCAACGAGAACTTTGCTGTAGGCATGGATACCAAGGCCATGGAACGGGCGGGCGTGTATCATCTGCCCACCGGCTTTCTACCGCCGGGCAGACTGTTTCAACCACTGATTGCGGATCCAAAATGGCCGACCTTCAGCGTTGCCTACACCTATTATTCGCCCTATCATCCCAACGGCCTGAAGGATGTTATTCCCGTGAGCATCGGCGATACGATACCATTTGAGCGCGGCAATTGGCCGGACCATTGGCAGTGGGAAGCCGGTATGCAGGCGGACGCATTTGCCTATTTCAATATGGATACGGCGCACAGTGACCTGCAAAATGTTGATTTTCTGGTAGGCGGTTATTTTGCGGCACGTCATCGCAATTTCTCCTTTCTGGTGCGCTATTACCACCAGAGTTCGCACCTTGGCGATGAATTTTTAATTGCTAATCCGGCGTATTACTACGGGCTTCGTCAAAAAATAAGCTATGAGGAAATTAATGCTCTGGCCTCCATCGATTTATTGCATCGCACAGTCCGGCTCTACGCCGGAGCGGGCTATCTTGATGATGTGGCCCCAGCCAATCTGGGCCATTGGCGGTTTCACTATGGAGTGGAATATCACGGTGCGGCCTTCTTCCATAAGGGCACTTGTTTTATGTCACCCGTGGCCGGTGTTGATTTTAAAAACTGGAGCGAAAATAATTACGACACCGATATTTCAGCCGTGGGCGGCATTGAATTAAGCAATGGAAAACCGGATAGTTCAAAACTGCAATTCCTGCTGGAATTTTATCGCGGCCACTCACCTTATGGGCAGTTTTACGTCAACGAAATTCAATACTTCGGTCTGGGCATTCACTATTATTTTTGATGCGGCGGGCCGACACTGGTCCAGGCCCGTAAGCTGTGCCGGCGCTTGCGGGCGATTACTGGGATAAGCTTTTTGGCGCAAAGGTCTCCATGCCGGGTTCGGTTCGACCTGTGAGCACTAATTCCGCCATGAACTTACCCGACAGCGGAGCCAGGCCGATGCCGATTTTGAAATGGCCGGCACACACAAACACGTTAGAAAAAGCGGGTGATTTGCCCATCACCGGGTGATGTTTGGGGCCGGTGGGCCGCAAGCCTGCCCATACGCGTTCAACGACCGCGGCTTTAAGAGCCGGGACAATTTGCGTTGCGCCATTGATGAGAAATGCGATACCTTCCGCCGTGTTTGTAAGGTCAAATCCCGCCTTGGGTTCAGTGGTTGAACCCACCAGAATCCGACCATCCTGCCAAGGCACCAGAAAAATCATACTGCTTTTGACAATATGCCGAACCGCTTCTTTTTGCACACGCAGCAGCAACGCCTGCCCTTTCACCGGCGTAACCGGTGGTGCCAGATCCGTCCCGGCAGAAATCGTCGGCAAACCGATTCCCGCACACAGCACAAATTTATCTGCCAAAAATCGTTGGCCATTGGCATGGGCCGCCACAACGCGGTCAGCCGCGGATTCCAGTCGCTCGACGCGGGTGGCTTCAATCATCCGCACGCCGGAATTAATGCACGCTCTTACCAGCGCCTCAAGCAACTGGTCCACATTTACCTGTCCGGACCAGCGGCACAAATGTGCGCCGTGGGGCGCATCGGCTATTTCCGGCTCATATTGCGGGACTTGCTGATCGGTAAGCAGTTCCATTACCGGCTTGTCGCCTAATTTCGGCCAAGACGTATTGGCCGCGGCACACTGCTCTTCGGCGGTACGAACGGCATCAGTGGAATTTAACAGTTCCAATTTTCCGCGGCGCTGATACTCTACATGCACGCCGGAGGCACTCTGAAGCGACTGGATGAACGCTTCATACCCCCACAAACTGTGCCGGTGCATCTGTTGCATGGCACCGGCATGAGCCATCGGCGGCGGCCATAGCGCTCCCAAGGCCGCGCGGCTGGCGGCCTGCCCGCAGCGCCCCTGCTCCAGAACCGTTACCGATACACCGCGTTGCGCTAATTGCCACGCGGTTGTCAGGCCGATGACGCCGCCGCCAATAACTAGAACATCCGTTGCACCATCGACCATTATCCGTCTCCTGAAAGCCTGCTTATCAGATTTCTTAAGTCCTACCAATCGGTTTCCCACCTGTGCGGG
>JAKATV010000228.1 GCA_021818565.1 Planctomycetota bacterium | reverse complement strand
CTTTGTCGCTCGTCGTCAATGTATGTTCCCATACACAATCCTCCTCGCTTCGCGCCCACAGCCCCCTGGCCCTCCGTCAATCCTAATATTTAGGCGTGACAGAGCACTAGCGTGACAGAACACTGGACTATCTTATGCGGCGAGATGGCCTTAAGACAAATGTACGAATTTATCGGGCGATTGCAGCGCTGGGTCAAGCCTGAAAATCCGGGGCGACAAAGCACAATCGCGAAACATTAGAATCCATTCTGACCGCCAAAGGGCATCGCCCCTCCGCCTGTACCCGCATCGGAATGGGACTGCTCAATCGGGTGCGGATCGGGAAAATACTGTGATTTTCCCTGAATATTCTGGTCACGTCCGCTAAAAAGCTCCTCTTGGCACCCGCCGAGCATGAGCATCGACGCTATTGCCGCCAACACCAATATGCAACGAAAATTAAGTGTGCGAGAAAAATTGTCGCATAGATTCATGTTTATGAATCTCCTGATTCATTTTTTGCCTAGTGCATTATATAGCTTCCAGATGCTTCAGGCTAACCGGCGATTCCAGCCGCACGGTCCAGACGGCCAGCAGCACCGCAATAGCCAGCAGCACCGCACCGGTGGTCTGATGCGCGGTGGTCACGACCGCTTGAGCCATATCTGGATGCTCCAGAGGACCGCCCCCGCCCAGGGCAATCACCGCGCAGACACCCAAAAGTACCTGCAGCGACACGACGCAAAGCAAAGCCAGGCCGACGCGTTTAAGAATCAGTTGGTCCGGATTTAATCCCCAGGCGCGCGCACCGGAAAACAAAGCCAGCAGCAGGACAATCACGGCAACGCTGATATGCAAAAGCAGGACGCCCCCGACGTGTCGGAGAATGGCTCCCAGCGTCAACTGCACCAGAAGTACACCCACCAGTGCCCAAGCCATACTGCGGCCAATTTTTGCGCTTAATCGCGGCTTAGGCTGCAGGTTGCTGGTCCAACTGGGGGAGCACACCGCCGCCAGGACCACCAACACCGCAAAAAATACCTGGCCAAATGCCCCGTGAATAATGGCCAGCGGGGTGCTGGGGTCCATTCCGAGCCGGGATTTCGCCAGTGTAAAATGCCCCGTGACGCGCAAGCCGCCCATAAGGCCTTGAACAATAACCATGATCAAGGCGATGAAAGATGTCCACTTAACCCAGCGTCGGCTTTCATGCCGGAATAAATAAATGGTTTGAATGAGTGTGGCCAGTCCCACCAGCGTGCCGAACAGGCGGTGGGTATGTTCAAAAAATACGCCGCCGGTCATGTGGGATAACGGGAAAAAGAACATGCGGAGGCGGAATGAATCCGGCCAATCCGGCACTGAAAGCCCGGCATTCAGGCCCGTCACCATGCCGCCGGCCATAATTAATACCAAGGTGGCAATGACGGTCGAAAGCGTCAGCGAACCTTCCGGATGCAGATATTGCCGCCGCTGCGGATTTAACCGGGCACCAAAAAACCCCCCGATCCACGCCAGAAGCCCGGCGGAAATCACACTCACGGGTGCCCAGAGAAATTCATAGGCAATAATGCGATGGTCGGTGGTAAGGTCTCTGCCTAATGAACCCAGCACCAGAAGATTCAGCGATCCGCTGATCAATCCAACCCATAATCCGCCAATCGGCCCGCGGCGCGTGCGCCAAGCGCCCATAACGCCGCCACCGATGAGTATGGCCACCAACGCCGCCAGTATCAGCGGTGCGGGCACACGATCTCCGGGCATGCGGAAAATGTATCCCACTGACCACATCAAAACGGTGGTGGCCAAGCCCACCGCCAGTACATCGCCCGCATCTTTTCGGCTATAGGGGCGCGGGTCAAGAATCGGAGGGCCGGGGGTATGAGGCGTTTCCTGCAAGATAGAATCCAAAGGCATTGTGTAATCCAAACAACATCACATTGATCACCACATGATGCTAGTGGCAAAGGCATGGCAGTTTCAAGTGGCAAAGTGGCATATTTTTAGTTTATTGCTGAAATTCGGGCAATTTAGCGGGGTGGCAACAAAATTTTCGACTTTTTCTCCCGGAAAAACCTTGCTTTGTACGCCAAGCAATCGTATTCTCATCGCCCTGTTTGTTCCCTGCGCGGGAATATTGGATACTTAATGAGGCCTCCACGCTTGACGCAACAAGCGGGGGGCGGGTTATTTTCCAGCCGCGCGGAGTTGGATAAACCATACATTTTAATTGAACGGGAGTTTCCCTTGGACGTGGCCATGGATAAAACAATTCTTGATAAAGCCGGCTCGCTTATTGAGGCGTTGGGATATATCCAGCGTTTCAACGAGAAAATTGTGGTCGTTAAGCTCGGTGGTTCATTTATGGATTCCCGCGAGGAATTCCGCAAGGTCCTCACTGACATTGTATTTATGCATGCCGTGGGCATGAGGCCGGTGGTGGTGCACGGCGGAGGCAAAGCGATCACGCAGGCCATGAACGAAGCGGGCATTGAGGCCCAGTTTGTTATGGGCCGCCGCTATACCGATGATCGCACGTTGGCCATTGCGGAGCATGTGCTGGTCAATGACATCAATACGTTTATTGTGCAGACCATCGGTGAACTTGGCGGCAAGGCCATGCAGTTAAATTCGCTGGGTAGCGCGGTATTATTTGCCGAGAAACTGTACTTATCCGATCAAAACAATCCACGCATTGATATTGGCCGCGTCGGGCAGATTACGCGCGTGAACTCGGAATTGCTGCAGGCCTTGGCCGCGGCGGACTATATCCCGGTCATTGCCCCAATCGCCCTGGATAACGCGGGCGGCAAGCTCAATGTCAATGCCGATACCGCCGCCGGGTTTGTCGCCGCCGCGTGCCGGGCGGAGAAAATGGTGCTGGTATCCGATACGCACGGTATACGCCGGCGCAAGGACGATCCCGCTTCCCTTTTACGAAGCGTGTCCCGCGAGGAAATTGAGAAACTCGTGGCGGCGGGAAATATCGGCGAAGGAATGCTGCCCAAAGTGGAGGCCTGTTTTATTGCCCTGGATGGCGGCGTGCAGAAAACACATATTATCGACGGCCGATTTCCCCATTCCCTGCTGCTGGAAATATATTCCGATCAGGGCGTGGGCACGGAAATTATCCGATCTTAATGACATGAGTATTTATCCCAATATCAGCGGATATATAATCTGAACTGAGGCGTTATCATGAACCAGACCAACAGCGCGCCGTCGGGCGGCAAATTTGATTTCATTGACATTCTCGGCATGCCTCGCGCCACGCTGGAGCATCTGCTGGCCGTGGCCCAACGGCTTAAAGCACAATACCGCTCCACAGGCCGCAATGACCCCGTTGCCGCGGGCAAAACCCTGGCCATGATTTTTGAAAAGCCGTCGTTACGCACACGGGTGAGTTTTGAAGTGGCCATGACGCATTTGGGCGGAGCCGCCATTTACATTACCCCCGGTGAAATCGGCTTAGGCACGCGCGAAAGCGTCCCCGACGCCGCACGCGTTCTTTCCGGATTCTGTGACGCCATTATGGCCCGGACGTTTGCCCATGACACCATTGTGCAACTGGCCCGTTTCAGCAATCGCCCCGTCACCAACGCCCTTAGCGACCGCAGCCATCCCTGTCAGGTGATGGCCGATCTGCTGACGATTCGCGAACGCTTCGGATCTCTTTCCGACCTGACGCTGGCGTATGTGGGCGATGGCAACAATGTCGCCCGATCACTCATGGAAGCCTGCGCGGTGTTCGGTTTGAAATTCCGTATCGCCGCGCCCGTTGGTTATGAACTGCACCCCTCCGATGTTCAAGCCGCATCCAACATTCCGGGATTTGATTTTCAGGCCACTGCCGACCCCATGGCGGCGGTTGGTGCCGCGGATATTATTTACACCGACACCTGGGTCAGCATGGGACAGGAAAGTGAAAAAGCCCAGCGGATGAAGATTTTTACCCCCTACCAGATTAACGCCAAACTCATTTCCGCCGCCCCGGCCCATGCGGTAGTCATGCACTGCCTGCCGGCATATCGGGGCGTAGAACTAACAGATGAAGCCATGGATTTTGACCGCAGCATCGTATTTCAACAAGCCGAAAACCGCCTCCATTTCCAGAAGGCCCTGCTAGCAGTGCAAATCGGGCTGCGGCCCGATTAGAACAGGCGAGCAGTAGAGAGTTGAAAGTAGAGCGAATTCGGCTGGTGCAAAAGAGTGACTTTGCCGAGAGCGGAACATTTGAAAGGCGAAAAGCCGAGCATGTTAGCCAAGGCTGAAAAAATATCCGTATGCCGATTCCGCCGGCGCTACCCGCGCTCCGACGTGCAAGTTGGCTTGCGTCTAGATCGCGCTGCCTCTCCGCGTTCCTCAGTTTTCCTCCACCTCCTCCGTGGTTCATAAATCCTTCGCGCCTTTGCGTCTTTGCGGTGAAAACCCATTTCCGTTACCCGATATGCCTATCCTCCGGCATCGAGATCTCGGTGCCTCCTGATCGCGCAGCGTAAGCAATTGCAGGGCGTCAAGGGCGATCCGTCGATGCGGATGGTCAATCTGGGCTAGGCGCAGGGGGATATTGGTATCAACGAGGATCATCAGTTGTCCCAGAGTAAATACTCTCGCGGCTGTCATCTACTCCGTGGCCAAGGGGCTTGTGACTGTCGGCCCAAGCCCGCAGGCTTCTGATCCAGGGATTTTCGGAGCCTTGCTGATCCAGCACAATGACGCGGACCGTGTGGCCGTGCAGGTCATGGCTCTTGACCAAGTCGTCCCATTTGCCTTGGATAATCTGGGGCATTGGTAGTCACCTCAAAAACCGCACGCCATTATAGCGTATCACATCATGCGTCCGGCATATCGGACGGTCATTACGTCAATAACCTTTCAGACGGCTTTCTGATCGTGCACCGGAAAACTTCTCAGCAAGTTCATGCGCTGCAGCGCACGCCATGAATCGCCTTAACTCAACAAGACCAGTATAGCGTGCCGATGCACCATCAACAACGGCAACGGCAGCGTGTATGACTTGTTCACGGCCCATACGAATAATGCCCGGAATATGGGCAGCACGGTTCAGCAGTTTGATCTTTCCGGAAGCTTGCACGAAGATAAACGCGGACGTACCGGGGTTATGATTCGTCTTGCGTTGGCGCTCCGTGGCCGGGTTTATTGATAAATAGAATGTAGTAGGTCACGGGAATCACAAAGAGTGTAAATATCGTCGAGGCTAACAGCCCGAAGATCAGTGCCCAGGCCAGACCGGAAAAAATTGGATCGCTCAAAATGGGAATGGATGACAGCATCGCCGCGGCAGCGGTAAGCAGAATGGGGCGCATACGCACCACCACGCTTTCGAGAATCGCATCGTAAAGCGATTGCCCGTTGGCCAGAGATCGATGAATAAAATCAATGAGAATAATGGCGTTGCGCGTCACAATGCCGGCCAGCGCGATCATTCCGATCATCGCGG
>JAKATV010000267.1 GCA_021818565.1 Planctomycetota bacterium | reverse complement strand
TAGAAGTGTCTTTTACAGTATTGGGCAGTATTTGGTAGCAGGTTCAGTATTGGTCAGTAGGTTTGGTGGGGCGGCGGCTTTCGCCGCAGAGCAGTTGATCAGGAGAGAGTTGAGCAGTAGAGCAAATGCGGCTGGCGGCAATGGGCGCGGTATGTGACATGTTGGGCGGGGATCGAGTATTATTTTGGGGCTAAAGGTGCAGGTTTTCGTATTCAAGGCGTATGGTTTCAATGCCGGGAAGTCCAGAACAGATTGCTCGGGAGCGCATTGACCGAATGTTGGCGCAGTGCGGGTGGGTGGTTCAGGACTATGCGCAGATGAATATTTCCGCCGGTGTGGGTGTGGCGATTCGGGAATTTCCGTTGCAGACGGGTTTTGCGGATTATCTGCTGTATGCGGATGGGAAGGCCATTGGAATCGTTGAGGCGAAGCCGGAAAACCACACGCTGGTGGGGGTGGAAACACAGTCCGCCAAATACACCAGCGGCCTGCCGGAAAACTTTCCGGCCTGGCGGCTGCCCCTGCCGTTTGCTTATGAGTCCACGGGTATCCTGACTCGGTTTACGAATAATCTTGATCCGCAGCCATGCAGCCGGGAGGTATTTTCTTTCCACCGCCCGGCGGAACTTATCCGCTTGGCGGAGTTGAACAACCAAGTGAGGGCAGCATTACAGCACTTGCCACCGCTGGACCCTGGGCGGCTGTGGCGGGTGCAGGTGGATGCGATTGCGAATCTGGAAAAGTCACTGGCGGATAATCATCCGCGGGCGTTAATTCAGATGGCCACCGGATCAGGTAAAACATTCACTGCGTGCAATCTGGTCTATCGGCTGATTAAATTTGCGCAGGCGAAGCGGATTTTATTTCTGGTGGATCGCAATAATCTGGGGCGGCAGACGCTGGCGGAATTCCAGCAGTTTGTTAGCTCCGGCACACCTTATAAATTCACGGAAGAATTTAATGTCCAGCGCCTGAAAAACAATGCCATCGATCCATCCTGCAAGGTTTGCATTACCACGATTCAGCGGCTTTATTCCATTCTCAAGGGGGAGCCGGAATTTGACGAATCGGCGGAGGAAATTTCCCAATTTGAGTGGGCCAATGCGCTGGCGTCCGGGCCGTTGCCGGTGGTTTATAACGCCATAATACCCATTGAAACATTTGATTTTATTATCATTGATGAATGTCACCGGAGCATTTACAACCTCTGGCGGCAGGTGCTGGAATATTTTGACGCGTTCCTGATCGGCCTGACGGCAACGCCGAGCAAACAGACGATCGGCTTTTTTGATGGCAATCTGGTGCAGGAATATACCCATGAAAAAGCCGTGATTGACGGCGTGAATGTGGGCTACGAGGTATTCCGCATTGAAACGCAGATAACCAGGGACGGCGCGAAATTGGCCAGGCTTCCAGATTATTTTGTGCCGCGCCGTGATCGCAGCACACGGCAGAAACGTTTTGCGCAGCTGGATAATGATCTGATTTATACGGGTAATCAGTTGGATCGGGACGTTGTGAGCGAAAGCCAGATACGTCTGGTGCTCTCCACGTTCCGCGATTGTTTGCCGCGGATTTTTCCGCTGCGCACGGATGTGCCCAAAACGCTGATCTTTGCCAAGAATGATTTACATGCTGATGACATTACCCGCATTGCGCGGGAAGTGTTTGGGAAAGGCAATGATTTCTGCCAGAAGATCACCAGCAAAACCACGGGCCGAAAGCCCGAAGACCTGCTGGCTGAGTTTCGCAATTCTTTTAACCCGCGCATTGCGGTTACGGTGGATATGATTGCCACCGGCACGGATGTAAAGCCGCTGGAATGTCTGCTGTTTATGCGGAACATCAATTCCGCCGGTTATTTTGAACAGATGAAGGGGCGCGGCTGCCGGGTCATTCCGTCCGATGATTTACGCGGCGTGACGCCGGATGCGAAGGGCAAGACGCATTTTGTTATTGTGGATGCGGTGGGTGTTACGGAAAGCGATAAGGCTTTCTCCCAGCCGCTGGATCGCAAGCCGTCGGTGGCGTTTCATAAAATTCTTAATACGGTGGCGGCGGGCGTGGTGGATGTGGATGTGGTTTCCACACTGGCGGCGCGGTTGATCCGCCTGGATCGGCAACTCGATGAAAGCCAGCGGGGGCAGATTGCCGCGGAATCCGGCGGGAAAACCCCCGCCGATTTGGCCGGCGATCTGCTGGGAAGTATTGAGCCGGATAAACTCACTGCCTTGGCCATTGAAAAGTTCAGCCTGCCGACGGATACCGAGCCGACGGAAATCCAGATAACGGCCATGGAGCAGCAGACCATGGCGGCGGCGCTAAAGCCGTTTCACAATCCTAAATTGCGGGACGCCATTATGCGGGTTAAAACGCAGAACGATCAGATTATTGATGAAATCAATCAGGATTCGCTAGTGCGGGCGGGCTTTGATGCCGCGGCACTGGAAAAGGCACAATCTGTTATAAAGAGCTTCATGGAGTTTATTCAAACCAATAAAGATGAAATTGAAGCCATCCGTGTGCTGTACAGCCGACCGTATCGGCTGGGATTGCGGTATCGGCAGGTGCGGGAATTGGCCCAAAAGCTGACGGCAGCACCCTTTTTTGTAGACCCCAGAAAGCCGGAAACCGTGGAGCGGCTCTGGCAGGCCTATCAGGCGGTGGAACCGCAAAAAGTACGAGGCGCCGGCCGACATCTGGTGGATCTTATTGCGCTGGTGAAACACGCCATCACACCGGATTCACCCTTGGTGCCGATTGCCACGGTGGTGGAGGAGCGGTACGGCCAATGGATGGTGGAGAAGGAAGCGGCGGGAGCAGCATTTACTGCGGAACAGCGCCGCTGGCTCGATGCAATTAAGGATCATATTGCCAATTCGCTGGCCATTGAGCAGGAAGATTTGCAGGAAATTCCGTTCAATCAGCTTGGCGGCATGGGGAGAGCGTATGAGCTATTCGGTGATACGCTGCCGGCGCTGCTGGAAGAGTTGAATGGGAGGTTGGTGGCATGAGAATAGCGGAGCATGCCATCCCGCCGGGCTGGGTTTCAACTCCGCTGTTGAGAGCAGCCGAGATAAACCCGAAGGCCGCGCGTTTCGATATTTCGGTAGGTACCCTCGTCGACTTTCTACCGATGAGGGCCGTGCGGGAGAATTTCGGCGGCGTTGGGCAGTTCCACGCTAGACCGTTCGAGGAGGTCCGGCGGGGTTTCACCCAATTTCAGGCGGGTGACATAGTATTCGCCAAAATCACGCCCTGCATGGAAAACGGCAAAGTGGCGATTGTGCCGGCGCTTCGGGCGACGGTTGGATATGGTTCTACGGAATTTCACGTCGTCCGGGCTGGGCCGGCCCCTCTCGAGCGATGGGTCGCGTACTTCCTCTCCCGGGAAGCGATCCGTCGGCTGGGGCGACGCAATATGACCGGGAGCGCGGGGCAGGCTATGTGGCGATACGCATGTTCTAACGGGCTGCAGGAAGGTAATTTGCGTTGAGGGAATTGCGCCGGAATTTGCGGGTAACAAATCGTGCGATGTGGGAATATTCACACTCCTATATCCGGGAATTCAGAGAGCTACTGTGGTTCCCTGCGGCGGGAACCGCCGGCGAGCCGGCGGCTGTTTGGGGGATGGTTTTCACGGATCACGGGGCACGGATCATGGACCATTGTGGCAACGAAGGACGATCGACGAACAACTGGAGCCACCGGGGGGGGCGGCGTTTTGTTGTCCACAGATTTCGCAGATTGGCCAGATTAGGGCGGGGAAGATTACAGATTACGGGGCATCTTGCCAATGGGGTGCGCATTGGGATGGGAAAATGGGCGGTGGGGAATCGTTGGGGTAGGCACTGCAAGTGGAATCCGGGAGAGTGGCCACCAGGAGGGTTGCCCGGATGAGTTAGGCGGCGCGCTGTGCCCAGAAAATAAAGCAGGCATTGCGTTCGTTGGTCGAATTTTTTGGCCACTTCGGTCATAATTTTCCGGCCATGGTGATGCATTTAAGTCATTGACGGAGGCCGATATCAAGCCGACCGAGGACATCTTGACCGAGGGGGACCCGCAGACGGCGAAACACTATTTCGTGGATGAAGCGGGTGACGGAACCTTGTTCGACCGCAAAGGTCGCGTTATAGCGGGCACGGAGGGGTGCTCAAGCCACTTCGCCCTGGGCGTACTGGATGTGGCGGACCTGGCGGGGTTGGAGCAGCGACTGGTCCAACTCCGCTTGCGGATTCTTGGTGATCCCTATTTCTCCGGCGTTCCATCACTAAAATCTGAGGCTGGCAAGACGGCCATTTTTTTCCACGCCAAAGATGATATCCCTGAGGTTCGGACTGTATAAAAAAAATACCAGGGATATAGGAACCACCGACGGATCGGCGGCTCACACGGCATGGAGCCGAATTTCGTCCACTGGCGAATTAATTATACCCGTGCGACCCGGCTATAAACAAGTGTGTACAAAAAGGATAGCGACCGATGAGTGATTCACAACAGATCGTCAACAAGGCCTGGAATTTTGCGCATGTGTTGCGGGATGACGGGCTATCTTATATGGCGTATACCGAACAGATCACGTTTCTGCTTTTTCTGAAAATGGCGGATGAGTTAACGCGGCCACCGTATAACCGGCCGGCGCTGGTGCCGCGTGGATTGGATTGGCCGAGCCTGTTGAAACTTGATGGCGATGCGCTGGAGGTGCATTATCGGCATGTGCTGGAGGAACTGGGCCGCAAGTCGGGGATGCTGGGGGAGATATTCAAAAAAGCGCGGCAGGAGATACAGAACCCGGCCACGCTCAAGCGATTGATAACCGAGTTGATCGGCGCGGAGCAATGGTCGAGCATGGAGGCGGATGTTAAGGGGGATATTTATGAGGGGCTGCTGGCCAAGAGCGCGGCGGAAATTTCGAAGGGGGCGGGGCAATATTTTACGCCGCGGGAATTGATCAAGGCGATTGTGGATGTCATGGAGCCGCAACCGGATGATACAGTTTGTGACCCGGCGTGCGGCACGGGGGGATTTTTGCTGGCGGGGCATGAGTATGTGGTGAAACATTTTGGCCGGAAGCTGGATCCAGATCAGAAAAAGCATTTGCGGCGCAATTTTGTAAAAGGGTGGGAACTTGTGGCGGCCACGGCCCGGCTGTGCATTATGAATTTGCTGCTGCACGGCATTGAGGCTGATCCGTGCCCGATACGCAGCGGCGTGGACAGTTTGGCCAGTGATCCGGGGGAGCGGTTCAGCATGGTGCTGACGAATCCACCCTTTGGGAAGAAAAGCAGCATCGCCATTGTGGGTGGAGATGGGGAACTGGAGAAGGAGGATGTGGCGTATGAGCGGCAGGACTTCTGGACCACGACCAAGAATAAGCAGTTGAATTTTTTGCAGCACGTCAAGACGCTGCTGAAGGTTAATGGCCGGTGCGCGATTGTGAAG
>JAKATV010000299.1 GCA_021818565.1 Planctomycetota bacterium | reverse complement strand
GGATCCATATGCACAAAGATTCCGGAAGTAAGGTGAACGGGAAAATTCTGCAAATCTCCCTGAACCGCCATAACCCGGTATTTTTCGGGGAATACCAAGGCGTTATGGTGGGCCATCCACACGCGAACCATGCTGATGTCCATCGCCAGCACGGGTGCTATGCGGGACAGAGCCAGCATATCGCCGCCGATGCCGCAACACAGATCCAGGACGATTTTGGGCTGCGCTAATTCCGCAATCCGCTGCGCTTTATAGGCGGCGACTCTGGCCGAGGTCGCCTGTTGCAAAGCTTCGGGGACGGCCCATAGCTCATTGGACTTTCCCGGAAATTTGTCGGCACCTTTTAAGCGGCATTGCGAAATGGCAATGGCACAGGGCACCGCGCATTCGGGATGCTCCCTTCGCCATAACGCAACATCCGCAACCGCAATTGTTTTCTCCTGGGCAAGCCGACGGGTTACCGCCGCAGTCAGGGCTTTGCCCGGTACTGTTTGCAGGTAGTTCAGACCTGCAACCGTGCACGCGAGATCATCGGGAATAAACTTGACAGCATCCACGGCGGCACTCCGGACATCGCTGTGGGGACACGACCGAATCTCTGACGTGCGGAACGGCACTTAAGTGGAAACCACCCCAGTGCGTTGTCATAGATCAGTGGCTGTCCTCGAGTGTGACCGCGTAGGGGGGCACCGAAAATTTAATCGCCTTCTTCAAACTTCGCGCGGAAGGACTAAGGGAATAGATAACCTTTTTTCCCTGTCTTTCATTGACGATTAAACGATTCATCCGCAGCAGGCCAAGGTGATGGCTGACTGTGGGTTGGGGCAAATTCAGGGCTGCGCACAGGTCGGTGACCGTGTGCTCACCTGTGGCTAGAAACAAGACAATTTGCAGGCGCGTATGATCGGATAAAAGCCGAAATAAATCGCATAATTCCATCTGGCTTTTTTCCATATCCGCTTTGGAAACCATATCAATACTCCGAAATGCAGCGTTGAGAACTACTGAACAATACCGCCAAAGTCCCTGTTTGCGGGATCATATAACGGTTACGTCAAAAAGATAAATCAGCAATCAACCGGCCAGACACGAGTAACCGCGTATTGGCTCGCCATTGCTTTTACGTACCTCCTTCCATAATAAATTAAATTATATCAATGTCAAATAATTTATTAACACAGATAGGTATGAAAATAGCTTGACCTCCATATAACTCTTTTGAGCATCGGCTCAATACCATTGGTAGCTTTGAAAAATTCAGAAATAATGGCACTCTTTGTGATACCTGATTAAGTCAAATAACCGCGCACATCCGGTAACGCTTCTTGTCAAAACGCCGTAAAGCGTGTAAAAATGCAGTATGCCGTCGGAAGTTGGAAAGCGTGTGCTGCTCCCGGTGGGCTTTTGGCTGAAAGGCCGGCGAAACAAGGTGTCCTGAATTGAAATTTTCCCTGGTTGATGCGCTGGTAAGTCTGGAATCCGGCAAGGCGATTACCATGATCAAGCAGGTAAGCCTGGCGGAGGAGTATCTCGCGGACCATTTTCCGGATTTTCCCGTGCTACCGGGCGTGATGATGCTGGAAGCGGCCGTGCAGTCTGCGGCGTGGCTGGTGCGCGAATGCCATGGGTTTGAGCATAGTTTGGTGGTGCTGCGGGAAGCCAGGGGGATACGGTATGGCTCGTTTGTAGCGCCGGGCAATGCCTTGCGTGTCCATGCGGAAGTTACTCGTATGGCTGCGCAGGGCAGTGAGTTTAAAATTCGCGGTACGGTGGGGCAGGCAACCGCGATTCAGGGCCGTATTGAATTGGTGCATAAAAGTCTGAAAGATACTGATTCCAGTCTCGCCGCGCTGGATGCTGTTATAATAGAACAATTGCGGCGACAATGGCAGCAGCTTCAGCGGGCCGTCGCCGCGTAAAAAAGGGTACACCGGCTGCCTGTGCGTGCAGGCGGCAGTCGTACGGCTCTTATTGCCGGGATGGCTGGGTCGTGGTTTTATTTTCTTAAGTGTTTCCTACAGAAGGATAACGGGAGTATTACATGCCGATGACAGAAGAAGAAGTTTTTGCCAAAGTCCGTGATGTTTTGACTTCGGCTCTGGCGGTGGATAGCGATGACGTCAAACCCGAATCCAAGCTCACGCAGGATTTGGGCGCGGAATCCATTGATTATCTGGATATTCAATTCCAGTTGGAAAAAGCATTCGGTATCAAAATTCAGCCCGGCGACATGAGTATTGAGTCGTTCCTGACAAACCCCGAGTTGGTCAGCAATGGCAAACTTACCGCCGGCGGCATTGCGGAACTGAAAAAACGTATGCCGTTTGCGGTGGCGGATATGACCGCGTTTGAGCAGGATCCGGATATCAGTAAATTCCGTGACGTATTTACGGTCAATACGATGGTGCGGTTTGTCATGTACAAACTTGCCGCCAACCCGGCTTGAACAGTCATGCCGCCTGGGAAAGGTTGCGCCGCAATGAAGGCCATACGGGTAGGATCAAGTCTGAAGGAACCACGGGAGTGATTCTGTGAGCACTGCATTGTCGCAGGACCACGCGCTATGGAAGCCGCAGGCCAACCCGTGGATGATCGCGGTATCCGTGATGCTGGGCACGTTTATGGAGGTGCTGGACACCTCTATTGCCAACGTGGCATTGCCACACATCGCCGGCAGCATGTCCATCACGCCGGATGACGCAACCTGGGTATTGACCAGCTACCTGATCTCCAACGCAGTGGTATTGACCGCCGCCGGGTGGTTGAGCCGAACATTCGGGCGGAAACGGTTTTTATTAACCTGTATTTCGATCTTTGCGATAGCCTCAGTACTGGCGGGCGCAGCTCCCAATTTTCCATTTTTAATCTTTGCGCTGGTTATTCAGGGGGCCGGCGGGGGGGCCTTACAACCCAGTGCCCAAGCAATTTTGCTGGAAAGTTTCCCTGTGGAAAAGCGCGGACAAGCCATGGCGTTTTATACCTTTGGCGTGATTTGCGCACCGGTTATCGGGCCGACGCTCGGCGGATGGATTACCGATTCCTTTTCCTGGCGATGGGTATTTTACATTAATATCCCTGTTGCGATGGTGGCGTTTCTTATGGTGCAAACGTACGTGGAGGATCCACCCTACATCCGACATGCCGTGAAGACCAAACTGGATACCGTCGGCTTTATTTTACTTTCGGTGTGGATTGCGGCGCTGCAAATCATGTTGGATAAAGGACAGGACGCGGACTGGTTTGGCGCTGTGTGGGTCCGGTGGTTTGCGGCTATCGCCGTACTGGGCTTTCTCGCGTTTATTGTGTGGGAGCTTACCAGTGACGCACCGCTGGTAAATTTGCGGGTGTTAAAAAATCGTAATCTGCTGATCGGTACAATCTTGATATTCATTGTCGGTATTGTGCTGTACGCCACGACAGCGCTTCTGCCGCTTTTTCTTCAGACAATCATGGGCTACTCCGCGTTGGACAGCGGCTTGGCTGTAAGTCCGCGCGGAATTGGTTCGGTGATCGGCATACTGGTCATCGGGCGACTGACGAATCTTATTGACAACCGATTTCTGATGATTAGCGCACTATTGGCCTTGGCCTACTCAAGTTTCCTGCTGGGGCACGTCGACCCGGAGATTGGAAAATTCAGCGTTACCTGGCCTATTATCATCAACGGATTTGCCACAAGCATGTTGTTTATACCTCTGACAACCACAGCGGTTGGGACCTTGCGCAACGATCAGATGGGCAATGCCACAAGTATTTACAATCTGATGCGGAATATCGGTGGTGCTTTCGGTATTTCGGTGACCACCGCCTTGCTTAGCCGTGAAAGTCAAAGCAGCCAGAATATGCTGGTGTCACACACCACACAATTGAATCCTGTGTTTAATACTCGGGTGAATCATCTCCAGGGCATGTTCGCCGCGCACGCTCCGGCGGTTACCGCCCATCAACAGGCATTTGCATTGATCTACCAGTCTCTGGTTCAACAAGCCGGCGTCATGGCGTATGTGTTTAACTTCCGCTTAATGGCGGTGCTGGTATTGTGCTGCATTCCCTTTGTATTTTTTCTAAAAATACCGATCCATCGAAGCAAACCGGTGAACGTGCATTAAGCCGATCAGTCTATTGAATTCCATACCATGGCCGTACGTCCACGCAACTCATTCCGGCCGCCGCCGCCGCCTGAAATCCCAATTCGCCGTCTTCATACACAATGCATTGTTCGGGCTTCAGCCCCATGCGTGAAGCCGCCGCAAGAAACGAATCGGGTGCGGGTTTTCCATGTTCGACATCATCGGCGCAAATCACAATAGGGAATAAGTCCAGCAGTCCTGCGGCTCGCAGTTGCTCATCTACAATTCGATGAATGCCACCGCTGGCAACGGAAAGCCGACGACGACCATGTTCGCGCCGGGCAATGGCGACCACCGCGGGAATCAGCGCAATACCCGGAATACTTTCAATATACGCCTCTTCCTTACGATGAGTAATATGCTCGCCGGATACATTGGATTTATGCTCCAAAGCCAGGGCTTGTGCAATTTGCAGCGTTGGCATGCCGGCCAGACGGTAAAATTCCTCTTCGGCTAGCGGAATACCGGCTTCGCCCAATGCGGTCTGCCACGCCCGATAGTGCATGGGCATGGTATCAACAAGTGTGCCGTCGCAATCAAAAATAAGTCCGCCAATATGCTCAGGCAGTTCAGCCTGAGGATGGGTCTGCCAAGCGGGTTTTATCGTTACATTCATGGGTGATACAGCCTCAAAAAACAATATAAACTAGCCCCTTAACCTGACTTTTTTCAGGTTAGCGGGTTCACTATTTTATGCGTGAATTAACAATGGAATATCTTGCGGCAGTTGATCGGCGACAGCCGTAAGTGTGTCACCATGTAAGGCCCGCAGCATCGTGCCCCGACGGGAAACACCCATCAGCAGCGCATTAACCGAATACGTGGCCGCAAAATCCAGAATGGTATACGCCACATCCGGTGAAACCGCGTAAATCGGCACCAGCGGAACTTCCGCCTTGGCGCATACCTCTTGCGCTTTGCGGAATGTGGCTATGGCATCAGGGTCTTCTTCCAACGTCGGCCCTTCACTATCGGCGGCAAAGGCCAGATTCAATTGACGCACGAAAATAACAAAAAGAATCGCGCCCGATTGCTTGGCATATTGTGCCGCAAAATCCAGCAGGCGAGGAGAACCGCGCGTAGCCACAAGCACCTTCGGCATGGACATTTCCAATTCTTTTCCGGGAGTGCCAAAAGCCAGTTGCTCAGGTGATGCCTGCGTCTCGAGCTTTGCCGCCTCCGATGCCTGGATTTTAGGTGCCAGCAAACGCAGTTGATAGATGGCCGTGAGTCCCAGGATGAAAAAAATCGTGACCGCGGCAACCAGCCATCCCGCGTAAACGGGGTGAGGGTGGAAAATACCAACGCCAACTT
>JAKATV010000296.1 GCA_021818565.1 Planctomycetota bacterium | reverse complement strand
CCGCTGGAAAAAATTGCTACACCTGGCTCTTCACGCGGGATTTGATCGGTTGGATAAACCGCCCAGCCGCCGCTATACTCCATGGTTTATAGGTGTTGGTATGAATTCTCGGAGTTAGAAATTATGGCAGTTGATCATCCGGCGGCTCTCCGGTTGAAAGAAAAATTCCCCTCTCTGGGTCTCAAAGGTGCCAGCTTTCACGGGCAAGTGCAGATTTCAGTCCCGCGTGATCAGCTTATCGCCGTAGTCACGTTTTTGCGCGACGATCCGGCTCTGCGCTATGACATGCTGGCGGATATTACCTGCGTGGATTACCTCAATTACCCCGGCTGGGACAAACCCCGCTTCGGTCTGGTCTATGTGTTTAACAGCGTGGAAAAATGCACGCCCCGCCTGATTGTCCGCGTCTTCGTTAATGAAAATGAATTGGTCATTGCGTCTCTGGTCCCCTTGTATGCCGGTGCCGAATGGCTGGAGCGGGAGGCCTTTGATATGTTTGGAATCACCTTTACCGGTCATCCGGACCTGCGCCGTATTCTGACATGGGACAGCTTCCAATCTAATCCGTTGCGCAAGGATTACCCCGTGACCGGGCTGGGGGAACGCTCCAACTACCCGGTAATTACCCGTCAATCTTCTTAACCGCGCCTGGAATGCCCCATGAAAATTGCCCTGAACTGGATTTCCCGGTATCTCAAGCCCGTGCCTTCCGTTGCCGCCGCGCAGGAAGCGTTGATTCACGCCGGTTTGGTGGTGGAAAATGTATTTCACAGCCACGGAACCGATGTGCTGGATGTGGAAGTTACCAGCAACCGCACGGATTGTTTAAGCCATATCGGCCTGGCGCGTGAATTGGCGGCTCTCTTCAAACTCCAATTTGCCGCTCCAGAGGTCCAGCTTGTTGAGTCCGGCGAACCGGCGGCCACTGCGATTGCAGTGAAAATTCTCGTGCCGGACATGTGTTCCTATTATTGCGCCCGTTTGATTCGCAATGTGAAAGTCGGTCCATCGCCGCAGTGGTTGCGCGATGCTTTGGAATCCATCGGCCTGCGCAGTATTAACAATGTGGTGGATGTCACTAATTTTGTGCTTATGGAGACCGGCCAGCCCCTGCACGCCTTTGACGCGGCGAACATTAACGACCATCGCATTTTCGTTGATACCCCCGCCGATGGTGAAACCATCACCGCTATAGATGGCCGCACCTACAGCCTTAATTCTTCCATGATGGTTATCGGTGATACGGTCGGGCCGCTGGCTATCGCCGGAGTAATGGGCGGGCAAACCAGCGAAGTCACGTCCGCGACGGTCGATATTGTTCTGGAATCCGCCCGATTTAATCCGTTATCTATTCGCACCACCGCCCGATCCCTGGCGCTATCAAGCGATTCTTCTTTCCGCTTTGAACGCGGCATCGACCCGGCCATGGTGGATTTTGCATCGCGCCGCGCGGCCGCACTTATTAAGGAGGTTGCCGGCGGAGAGTTGGCCCCCGGGTGCGTTTCGGCAGGCAACGTTAATACCGCGTCACTACCGGTTACTTTGCGCCATGGGCGCATCGCGAAAATTCTTGGCGTGCAGGTGCCGCTGGATGATGTGCTGGATATTCTCACTCGCCTGGAATTATCGCCGGAACTTAAAGGGGATGTGATCAGTTGTTCCGTGCCGTGTTTCCGGTCGGACATTACCCGCGAAATTGATTTAATTGAGGAATTAGCACGGCTTTGGGGTTATGGGAAGGTACCAGTGCAAGATGCCATTTCGCATCGCGTTGCGCCCACCGATCCTCGTGCCGTGGCTATGACCGCCATTTGCAACACCTTGCGTGCCTGCGGGTTCTCAGAAGCCATTACGCATAGTTTTGTCGACCAGGCCGAAGGGCGACAATTTCTGGCGGACAACGCCGCACCGGTTCAGGTCAGCGAACTGGTGCGCAAAGCGGAAAATGCTTTGCGCCCATCCATCCTGCCTGGTCTGTTGCGGGTAAAAGCGCTCAACCAAAATAATGGCACCCCCGACGCGCGGCTCTTTGAATATTGCAGCGTATTTCAGCCCGCCTCTTCTGAACAGGGTGCTCCAATTGAACAGCGCCATATTGCGCTAGTTGCCGATGATTTACCTTTGGTTCTCGGCACCGTTCGGGAAGTTTTAAATGCCATAAATCCCGCGGCGCAAATGAGGGTTGAACCGGATAACGCTCCCGGCTTGACTTCCGGCATTAGTGGCCGCTGTGTCATGTCTTTGGATCAGACGGCAATCACTATGGGCTTTGTCGGCATGATCACCCCGGACGTGGTGAAATTTTATGATCTGCGTCATGACGTTGCGGCCGCGGAATTGGATCTGGAAAAATTAATTGCCGCATTTAATCCGATTCGCCGAGCTGCGCCCTTACCGCGCTTCCCGGCCATGCGACGGGATTTATCGATTGTCGTAGCTGACACAGTCCGTTGGCGTGATATTTCCTCGGCGATTCACGCCGGTAATGTGTCATTTCTGCAAGATATTGAATTTGTCGGTACCTTCCGCAACGCCCAGATTGGTTCCGGCAAAAAAAGCGTTACCCTGGCGCTGCTATTCCGCGATCCCGCATCCACGCTGCGGTCGGAACAAGTTGATCAACAGGTTGTCGCCGTTTTAGCAGTATTGTCCGAACGCTGCAACGCGATTCTGCGCAACTGAAAAGTTGCGATAACGACGCCGTCGGAATCCCGCCAATACTCGGACGGGCTTCCATGTGAAATATTGTTCATCCTCCCGGTAGTTGAATCGCTTGGTTGAATCACTTGAGTTGCCGTGCATATTCCTGGATAGTAGGATGACGAAATTACTCGTACCTTAAGGATATGCCCAATGAATACCGTTTGGAAACTTAAGAAGACTTGGCAAGGTCTTACAGCGGTGTCTGTAATTGCAATTTTGGTAGTGTTGGTCGCTATCACGGACACGCCTGCGCACGCCGCCAGCGCTTCTGTCCCCACGCTCGATCCAACCTACGGATTACCGCGGCCGGCCAATGTTAAGCAAACCCACACGAAGGCACCGGATTGGATTTGGGCTTCTACCGTCAGTGACCACCAGAGCGTTTATCTACGAAAAGATCTGAAACTGGCGGCTGTCCCATCCCATCCGGTTTTGTATGTCACAGCGGACAATTATTTTGCAGCCTATATCAATGGCCACAAGGTGGCACAGCGGAACCATGGCGTAATGGATTGGAACCAGGTAATCCGGGTACCGGTAAAACAGTTTCTGCGCAGCGGCACCAATAGCATTGCCATGCGCGCCACCAATGACGGTGGGCCGGCGGGGGCCATTCTCTGGCTGCTTGACGGGAAAAAAACGCTGATCAAGACCAACGGTAAATGGAAGGTGCTCACGCAAGTTCCGCAAAATAATGGTTGGCGAACGGCAACGGGAGCATTACCCGCAATCCCCGCGACTGTTGAATGCCGGTATGGTGGTGGCCCCTGGTTCCACGCCCTGGTCCCCTGGCCGATTACATATTTTTCGCACTTGTATTTCCAACCGCAGCGAATCACCGTGCTGCATGGCCAGGATATGTTTCACGGCCTCGCCGGTGTAGCCGAGCGGTTGAATTCCGGGAATAGGGCCGCGCTACGCCCAGACTATCGGGGCATGTCCTTGCTGGCACCATCCCATAAACTTCATCTCCTCGTCTCCGCGGTGCGCCATGGGACCGCTCCGGAATTGCTGCTTAGCTTCGGACAAGAAGTTGCCGGTGATATTCAGGTGCGCGGCTCCGGCGGCAGTGTGATCATTGGCACCGGAGAATCCCGCGGTGAAGCATTACACAAGCCCTGGAAAGGTTATCATCAAAGGAAATTGATTGCCGGGAAAATAGAGGCAACCCCGTACAGCGCTTTTCGGTATGCCACGATCAGCTTCACAGGGCCGGGACCCATTCATATCAATCTTCTGCGATTAAATTTTCAATACTATCCCGTGGTATACCGCGGTAGCTTTTCCTGCTCGAATCCCTTGCTTACAAAAATCTGGTACACCGGGGTCTATACCACGCACCTGTGTATGCAGGAAGATATCTGGGACGCCCCCAAGCGCGATCGCCGCATGTGGATGGGCGACCTGCAGGTTTCCGGCGAAGTGATCAACAACGTGTTTTTAGATCATTTTCTCATGGAACAAACCATGCGCCGGCTGCGCAGTCAAGCCCAGGGAGGTAATCCTCCAGCCGCATTGCCCGCCAATGATGTCAATGGGATTCCGGGTTATTCCTGCGCCTGGATTTGTGGCTTGGCCGACTTTTATAAACATACCGGAGCCATCGGATATGTCCGATCCCAGCGGGTCCTGTTGCTTTCGATGCTTCGTTATATGCGGCAATCGTTTAATTATCAGGACCTGTTTGATAACAGCCATAATCACTGGTGCTTTACCGATTGGGCGGAGAAGTTAAATGGCAATACCCCGCAATCCTATACCGCAACGGACTTGTATACATGCCTTGCTGTGCGAAGAGCTGTGTTTCTGCTCCATGCCCTGGGTGATACCGCTGCGGCGCGCTACTGGGAAAAATGGGACACGCAAATCATTCGCGCCGCCCGCAAGCATCTGGTAAATGCCGCCGGGACGTATACAAATTTACGGCAGGTTAATGCCATGGCCATTGATTCCGGCGTGGCCGATGCCGCGCAACGCCGTGCCATTGAAGCAAGAATACTCGGGCCTAATTGCTCTTCCTGGCGGCAGATTGCTTCACCCTATTACAATAATTTTGTACTTTTCGCCCTGGGCCATTTAGGACGAACCTACCAGGGCTTGCAATTCGTCCAGAAATTTTGGGGTGGAATGATCCGGGAAGGGGCCACCACGTTTTGGGAAGCTTACGATAACGCCTGGCCGAAAAAGCACTTTCATCGTTACCTCAAGGCGGACAATGGACAGGGGTATTTTGTCAGCCTGTGTCATGGCTGGTCGTGCGGCGTTACCAACTGGTTGACGCAATATGTGTTGGGCGTAAATTCCACCAGCGGCGGCTTTGCCAAGGCGAGCATCATGCCACACTTGGGGACGCTGCAATGGGTAAAGGGCACAGTACCAACCCCACATGGCAATATTGTGCTGCGCATCCGTAAAACCAATCAACACGAAGGTTTAAAGCTTTCCCTGCCGACAGGGATCCATGCCACCATCGGCGTGTTAGGCCATGCGGTAACCGTCAACGGAAAGCCCGGTGACGTGGTAAAACGCGGAGCGCAGCACTGCTATATCCGCCTTGACCACGCCGGTGTTTGGAATATCCAAGGCCGCTAGTCCTTAAACAAGCGAGATTTTTAGCGAGTTTTTCGTATTGATGATGTGCCGAACAGTCGCGCACTGCCTCCATTGCAGCGGGATGTTTGCGGCTGGTCGAGGTTCAATGTTGTGCTTGCTTATCGGGATGTCTCCTGGGGCTGGGCTTCCGCGGCGGATCGGGGCGTCCT
>JAKATV010000294.1 GCA_021818565.1 Planctomycetota bacterium | reverse complement strand
TATCCATTGTGTAGCAAATGGTTCCTTAGCCGGCCATTTTGACGGCGGTCTGGTGATGGTAAAGCCCTGTGCGCCCGGCGCATCGTGATAATCCAGCGTGATGCCTTTTACATAGTGATAGCTTTTACGATCACTGCGCAGCTGAATGCCTGACGATTCAAGAACCTGGTCCGTCTCGGAATTCCGGCCATCATCTTCTTTGAGTTCAATGCTGCAGCGCTGCTGGTAGTGCGCCCGTGGATGGTAGGTGACGCGCAAATAAGCGCGTGCCGGATCCAGTCCTTGTTCACCCATCACTTTGATGAGTTGATCCGCCGCCTTTGCCGTAAGAATGATTGACATAAACCGTCTCAATACCGTCTCTGGACCTCAGTTTCCTTGCGCCACCCGAGCCTTCCTCGAGAACGGCTGCAATTCTCCAGAAGCTTCAAAAGCATTTCCGGATCGCGCCCGTAATTTCGCGCCGCATCCCGAACCGTTTCAAATTTAGAAATCGGACAACCGACACATGACATGCGCAGGCCCAAAAACACGCGTGTCATTTCCGGCCGGCGGGTCAGCAACTCCCGGATCGTCAAATCCGCAATGTTTTGCTTTTCCATGGGTTTCATATCACACTCGCGTCCGGTCACATTCATGACTGATATTATGTCCGCTTAATGAAATGCCACTTTGCTCCAGAGCAAACTTTTTATGGCGCGCATCCCGATAGACAAAGGAAACACACCACGGCGTACACGTTACACCCCGTAAAATCAACCGGATGCTGCGATATCGATGGAAATTGCGGGACCTTACCCATTTTTTATTTTCGTCGCGTTTTTTCGCTGTCGGCAGTATCATCACATAGATGGTTGCCGAAACGGACATAGCATCTGTGATGGGTATTTTGCGACATGTGCCCTTATTTGCATCGCTGACGACAGAGCAGTTGCGGACTGTCGCCGGTCGAGCCGAATCGCGTACGGTAAAAGCAAAAACTTTACTGATCCGACAGCGGACCGCCGCCACGACACTGTATGTGTTGACTGGCGGGCAGATTCGCGTGTCTGAAATTACAGCCGATGGCAACGAGATATTGCACCGATTCATCGGCCCCGGCCAGATGATTGGCGGCATGGCAACAGTCGGCGGCCTGACCTATCCCGTCACGGCACACGCGCTATGCGAGTCGCGGCTGCTGGCATGGAATACCGGCACGATGCAGAAACTGATCACACTTTACCCGATGATAGGGTTCAACGCCATGCGCCTGATGGTGGCCCGCATTGAAGAATTACAACAGCGCTGCGTGGAACTGGCCACCCAACAAGTGCGACAGCGCATCGCGCATGCTATTCTGCGGTTAACGCAACAAGCCGGACGCCGCGACACCGAAGGCATTCTGGTGGATATTCGGCTTTCAAGGCAAGATTTGGCGGAAATGACGGGCACAACACTGTACACCGTAAGCCGATTACTTAATCAATGGCAACGGCAGAAAATCATTACCTTGGAGAAACACAAAATTCTGATTCGTAAGCCGCACGACCTGGTGTGTATCGCGGAGGCCGAAGAGGTACGCGAAGATCCGTAGGCGATTCCCGCACGAGATCGCTTTGAAAATGCCCGGCCTGATTCAATGCCTTCCTTCCCAATACTCTGGGGTTATGCCCCGGCACCGGCGTGCGCATCGTCAATAGCTTTCAACGCGATAATCGAATGTGCATAGGCCGCGCCGGCACGCATTTCTGCGGCGACCCAGATTGCTTCCATGATCTCTTCACGCGTGGCTCCCTGTTTGACCGCCTGCTGGGAATGCCCGGCGATACAATAGGGACACTGGGTTACATGCGCCACGGCCACCGCGATGAGTTGTTTGGTTTTCGAGTCCAGCGCGCCGGGGGCAAACACCTGTTTGCTGAACTGATGGAATGCTTCAAATTGTGCGGGAACGGTTTCCCGCCGCTGGCGAGCTAATTCCGGTGTACCAACGGGGTAGATACTTTCGGTCATGATGTGAACTCCTTCAAATGACTCTTGCATTCGTGTCGGTGGACACGGTGCACATCGCGGTCCACGCGCTTGGCGCGTCGAAGAATATTATAGCCGCCCTCTGCGCCGATGGACGGTGGGTAGATCGGCCAACGCGATTGACTTCTTATATCAACTTCTCAATAATCCCAATAAGGAGCGCGTTAATGCGAAAATACAAGTATTTGATCATAGGCGGCGGAATGGCGGCGGCGGCGGCGGTTGCGGGTATCCGCGAAGTGGATCGCGCGGGTACCATTGGACTTATTGGTGCGGAGGCGCATCCCCCGTATGATCGGCCTCCGCTGTCCAAAGGACTGTGGAAAGATAAACCGCAGTCGAGCATCTGGCGGTCATTGGAGAAAACAGCATTGACACTGAATTTGGGGCGAACAGTCCAGAGCTTGGATACTAAAAATAAAACCGTGGTGGATGAGCAAGGCACTATTTACACGTACGATAAATTGCTTCTGGCAACTGGCGGCACGCCTCGTCGCTTACCCTTTGGTGAAGATCACATCGTTTATTTCCGCACCCTTGATGACTATACCAAATTACGGGAGCTTGCGCGGAACGGCGATCATTTCGCCGTCATCGGCGGTGGATTTATCGGTTCGGAAATAGCCGCCGCGCTGGCCATGAATGGCAAAAAGGTTACGCTGATCTTTCCGGACAAAGCGATCGGATCCCGCATGTATCCGCCGGAACTGGCGGAATTTTTAAACGGTTATTATCGGGAGAAAGGAATCACCATCCTCACGGACAGTAAAGTAACCGGTTGCGCCATGCGGCAGGGAAAACTGGTTGCGAAGATTTCACACGGCAGCAACAGCGATGAAAAGGAAATTAGCGTACACGGCGTAATCGCTGGAATTGGGGTCGAACCAAATGTGAGCTTGGCAGCCGCGGCGGGGCTTGAAGTCAAAAATGGCATTCGTGTGGACGCATCGCTGCGCACGAGCAATGCCGACATCTATGCCGCCGGCGATGCTGCAAGTTTTTATAATCCGGCGCTCGATACGTGGTTGCGGGTGGAGCATGAGGATAACGCGAACAAGATGGGAGGATTTGCTGGTGTGGCCATGGCGGGGCGAACAGTTGCCTTCAGCCATCTGCCATTCTTTTATTCCGATCTGTTCGACATGGGCTACGAAGCAGTCGGTGAAGTGGATTCGCGGTTGGACCTATTCTGTGACTGGAAAACACCACTCAGGCAGGGTGTGATTTATTATCTTAAGGCGGGCCGCGTGCGGGGCGTATTGCTGTGGAATATATTTGGACAGGTCGATGCGGCGCGGGCGATTATTGCCGCCCCCGGGCCATTTTCTCCATCCAACCTGACTGGACGAATTTCCGCGTAGCGTTTCATGTCCGGATCGGGCCAGGCGACCATATCGTGCTCACTTATCCGGGCGATGTATCTTTCCGCAACTGATATGTCCCTGGTTCCTTGCGAAAGGCAATGGCCAAGCGGTTCCAAGAGTTGATTGTTATAATCGCCATCGTCAGGTCAACCATTTCTTTTTCCGTAAAATATTGCCGGGCTGATTCATAGACATCATCCGGAGCGTGCGTATCGGCAATGCGCGTAATGGTCTCCGTCCATTCAAGCGCGGCTCTTTCACGATCGGTAAAAAAAGGAGTTTCACGCCATGCGGAAAGTGTGTAGAGGCGTTGCTCGGTTTCACCGCCGTCGCGGGCATCTTTGGTGTGCATATCCAGGCAAAATGCACATCCGTTAATTTGTGATGCTCTAATCTTAACCAATTCCAGTAAGGATTTTTCCAGACCGGAATGCTTCACATAGTTTTCCAAACCGCTCATGGCCTTGTAGGCGTCCGGCGAAACCTGCACATAATTCAGCCGACTTTCCATTGTCTATCCTCATTGGCCAACCACATTCATTCATTATAGCTGCGGTTGAATTCATTGATAGCTGCGGCTGGAACGAGCGGGTGCACATGCTAATTCATAATGCGGATTTGACACACCAAACAACAATTGCCTATAATTCCCATAGGTTAAATATGACAGCAGGTGAACATATCATGTCAGAAGTAATTCCCGTAGAAAAACAAACTACCAACACCGCCATTAATCACCATGATAAACGCGTGTATGAGAGCATTTTTGATATGCTGCCCTCGGTTGACAACCCAACCCCGCTGGTGCGGATTAACCGTTTGAACCCGGAACCAGGATTAAGCTTGTTCGCTAAGCTTGAATGGGTGAATCCATTCGGATCCGTCAAGGACAGGGCAGCGGCGTACATGCTTCGGGAACTGGAAAGAACCGGTTCAGTTTCGGCCACCCGTGGAATTGTGGAAGCGACTTCCGGGAATACCGGCCTGTCGCTGGCGGGAATGGCGGGGGCGAAAGGTTACCACACGACGGTGGTGGTCCCCAATCAGATACCGGAAGAAAAGAAGATTCTGCTGAAGATCGTCGGGGCGCAACTGGAAGTGCTCAACGACAGCCTCTGTCCGACGCCGGGCCTTGGCGACGGTTCGATCAATATGGCCCGAACGCACGCCCGCGCCGAACCGGATAAATATGTCCATCCGAATCAATATGTCAACCAGCAGAACGTTCAAGCTCACTATGAAACAACAGGCCCGGAAATATGGCGGCAAACCGAGGGCCGGGTGACCCACCTGTTTGTGTCCCTGGGAACCTGCGGCACCGCCACGGGAACCAGCCGGTTTCTTAAATCAAAAAATCCGAATATCCGCGTGGTGGCCGTTCAGCCCAGCGCCGGCCACGATGTCCCGGGTCTACGCAACATTGCCCAGCTGGACGTGTCGGAGTTATTGGACCGCGCTCTGATCGATGACCTGCTGGAAATTGAATATGAACTGGCCTATCGCAGAGCGTTGGACCTTTGCCGAAATGAAGGCCTGCTGGCCGGTCCAAGTTCGGGGCTGATCTTTGAAGGCGCGCGGCGTATCGCCGTGCGGGATAAAGTTGGCCTGGGGGTGATGATATTCTGCGATAATATCTTAAAATACACCTCATCAATGGTGCGCCACCTGCCTGAGCTCTCGGCTGATGCGGTACCGCGGATGAGGGAATAACCATGATTGTTTTTTTTAAGGAGTAATGGAAATGACTGATTATGCACATCCCGAAGTGCTGGTTGATACAAATTGGGTCCGTGATCACTTGAACGATCCGAAGGTGCGGCTTGTTGAAGTTGATGTGGATACCAAGTCCTATGATGCCGGGCACATTCCCGGAGCCGTGGGCTTCAACTGGCAAACGCAACTGCAGGACCAGGTGCGCCGCGACATTATTTCCCAGCAGGATCTGGAGAAACTTCTATCCGCCTCCGGTATTAAACCAACCGATACCATCATTCTCTACGGCGATAACAGCAACTGGTTTGCCTGCTACGCCTTCTGGATACTTAAATTTTACGGCCACACCGATGTGCGACTTCTCAACGGCGGCCGGCTCAAATGGCTTAATGAATCGGAT
>JAKATV010000232.1 GCA_021818565.1 Planctomycetota bacterium | reverse complement strand
GAAATAACATGCCGTCGCTGCCAAAGCCGTTACTGATCATGGACCCCCATGAGTCGTTAATATCTCCGCTGATTCGGTAGCTGTTGCCCCATACCGGAGATTGGCCGGCCCATGTCCAGACATGGCCCATCCCATATTGGCACAGGCTAAAGAATATATCGCGTCCGGATTTTCGCAGCGCCTCGCCCATGATCCGATAGGGCTTGATGAATTGTTCCAGATCGGGATGCTTGGGGACTTCTTCGCCGTAGCTACACCAATCATATTTGAGATAATCCACACCCCAGCGGGCATACGTGCGGGCGTCCTGCGCTTCATGACCGAAGCTGCCGGTATGGCCGCCGCAGGTTTTCGGGCCGGGGGACGAATAAACCCCGAAGCGCAGGCCATGGCTATGGACATAATCCGCGATGGACTTCATATTGCCAAATTTTTCAGTAGTTTTAATTTCGCCGTCGGCGGTGCGGCCATTCTGCCAGCCGTCATCAATATTGATATACATAAAGCCTTTAGCGGCCAGACCACTTTTTACCATGGCGTCGGCGGCGGCGCGGGTGCGTTTGGCGTCATTGTTCATGCCGTAAGCATTCCAGGAATTCCAGCCCATTTGCGGTGTCAAGGCCAACTTGTGTTCGCCCGCGACCAGCCGCAGTGTGCGATGCGCTGTGCCGGAAGCGTTTGTCGCGGTCAGCCTTACTTTGTATTCTCCGGCCATATTGATTTTGCCGGTAATAATTCCCTTATCATCCATGGTCAATCCGTCGGGCAGGCCTGCGGCACTAAGGCTGACGGGGGCTTTGCCGGTGAATGGAACACGGAAAAGAAAATCATGACCCGGCGTGGCACCAAATACGCGCGGACCGTGAAATTCCGGCGTTTCCGGATCGCCGCTGGCAATCATGGGATAATCATTGGCACCCGGATAGGGCGGCAGAGCCACAGGACGGGCGGTGGCTCCGGCGGCCAGAGTAATTACCGGATTAAGCCAGTCCGCGTGATCAAAGTTTATGCCGGCGACGCCTGGCAAGACCAGAAGAGTAAGTTCTTTGGCCCCACGCAGATTGACGTGGATTTCGCGAGCGGGATCTCCCAGCCGCATGACTGGCGTGCGAGCTTTGGTTTTGCCATCCACCAAAATTTCAAAAATCACGGCACCTTGTTTCGTGGCTTCATCATCCAAGCCCACTTTGGCTGTGAAATGAGCCGCCGCTTTTTTCAAGTTGATACGAAAAACGCTTTCGGCATGGGTGCCAATGCCGTGCCGGTACGTTTTACCGCCGACACTTAATGTATTGCCGCCGACGCTTTTATCTTTGGTTGGATTTCCCCATCCCTGCTGCATCATGCTGATATTCAAATCTTCAACGCGGATACGTTTTTCGGCTTTTGCGGCGCGGGCATTGGAGGTGGTTAACGCCGTGCCTGCCGCCAGCACCGCTGTGGAAGCTGCTAATTTTACGACTTCGCGCCGTTGAAACCGCCGGATGGAATTTTGGGCCATTTGTGTTTCTCCGCTATGCAATTGCCTGGACAAATCAGTAGGACTTTCAAAGCAAAGCCTGCTACAGAGGCTATACTGTACGGGCTTTGGCGGCGGTTGAAAAGCAATCTCTACGGTAAAATTTAAGATTTCACCGGCTTTGCGCTTCATGGGGAAAAATTGATTATTGACGCAACTAAAACCGTGCGAAAGAATGATTTTGTACTCAGACCGGCCCCCTTCGACTAAAATCCGCGATATGCAGACTGATGACACCATTGTGGCAATAAGTTCACCAGGGGGATCAGCCCTTCGCGGAATTATCCGACTTTCCGGGCCGCGAAGCTGGGCTATCGCAACACATATCCTGCGGCCCGTCGCCGAACTGCGGCCTTTTTGCTGGCTTGACGCCTGGCTCGATGAACCTGCTTTGCCGGTGGGGCTTATGCTTTTTCAGGCACCACGCAGTTTTACCGGGCAAGCTATTGCGGAGTTACATATTCCCGGCTCACCGGCACTGCTGGCCATGACTATGGATAAACTTCTGGACAATGGGGCGCGGCAGGCAGAGGGAGGGGAATTCTCGGCGCGGGCATTTCTCCATGGCAAATTAGACCTTACCGAAGCGGAGGGAATTGCGGCGACAATCTCGGCGCGTAGCGATCACCAATTGCGCGCCGCGGCGAGTTTGCGCCATGGCAGTCTGCACCGCTGGGTGCAGCAGCAGGCTGATCAATTGGCGGATATTCTTGCCTTGGTGGAGGCGGGTATTGATTTCAGTGATGAACCGGGTGTGAACTTCATTGCGCTGGATCAATTACGACAACGCCTGGATGAAGTAAGCCGCGCGATGCAGAGCCTGGAAGCGCGAGCGGTAAGTTGGGAGGCTCTGGCGGCTGTGCCGACGGTGGTTCTGCTGGGGCGTCCCAATGTGGGAAAAAGTTCCCTGCTTAATGCGCTTTCCGGGCAACAGCGTGCCATCGTTTCACCGGTCGCGGGCACCACCCGTGATGCGCTATCTGTGGAGTTATCTCAAGCGTCCCGCTCGATAAGATTAATTGATGCCGCCGGCGTGGAAACGGACCTTACGCCAATGGCGGAGCTGATGAATGACTCCCGGCGGCAAACGCTGTTGCGGGCGGATGTTATTCTCCTGGTCGTTGACCCTGCCGATACGGATGGTTCGCTAAAGGCGTTGCTGAAAGAGGTTCAAGACATCCATGTATGGAAAATTGTGGTACGCAACAAATCAGAATTGATCGGCGGCTTACGTTCAGCACCACCAACAATATCGTTACCGTGGATAAATGTATCGGCTAAAACGGGTGACAGCCTGCCCGCACTTCGCGCGCTGCTGTTTGAGTATGCTCATCGACAGCCGCCGGTGGCGGAAGATTGTCTGACGTTAAACAGCCGCCATCAGATGCTGTTGCGGCAGGCTCGTGCAGCCCTGCAACGGGCTGGTGAAATTCTGGCATCTTCCGCACAATTTCCGGAATTGCTGGCCGCAGATTTGCGGGGGGCGTTGGATGATCTGGGGGCCATTTCCGGCACAATCAGCAGTGATGACGTGTTAGGCCGCATTTTTAGCAGCTTCTGCATCGGAAAGTAATGGGCTTTAAAGTTAGCCATGCCCATTGCCGTTGTGGAAGCGGTGGACTTTTGTCGCCATCAGATAGCCCCGGTCGACAGTGCCATTAGCACCATGAACGCCGGTCAAATTCGCCTGCTTCGGTCGACCGCACGATGTCATGTAACACAACATCGCCCAACGCATCGGTCAATTCGCAGACATCCTCAAAGTCCCCCGTGTTGATAATCTGCGCCATGATTCGATGCGGATACGCCACGGAATGTTCCGGCGATTTCCACCAGATAAGCCTGGCCGCCAAACGCTTGAGCAGTTCCTGATCCATAAATGCACTCTAACGGCATAGTCAAAGTTGACAATCCGGTCATCCTAGGCGATTGTACAGGCAACAGGTTTCTGGCAAATTAAGTTTTTTTCAGGGCGGTGGAAGATGGCACAACTTGGCAACAGGTTTCGTCCCTTTCGGCGGTTCTTCTTCTTTTCGGCGTTGCTTGTGGGCTTGTGGATTGTCGCCAGTGTTTCAAACGGGCAGGTTGGCAACCGGCACCACGCATTATTGCCGTCCACCATGGCTGTCCCCCAATTTACTCCATTTGGATTTTTATGGTCGCCCCATTTTTCCGTTTATGAAAGGACCGCGTTGTTTGCGGTTGCGGGCATAGCCCTGTTGGCATTGCTTTATGCCGCGTATTTGATGGGTTTTGTCAGCCGGGCTGATAAGGGTACGCTGCGCATGCAGGACATCGCCAGGGCGATTCGCGAAGGTTCCAAAGCCTACTTAACGCGTCAGCGCAACACGCTTTTGCCGATCATCGCCCTTATTGCCCTGTTGCTGCTGTTAACCGCCAACTGGCATTCGCAGATGGGAATGAGCCTGCCTATTGGGCGGGCGCTGGCGTTTGTGTGCGGGGCTTTATTTTCGCTGACGGTGGGAACCGTGGGCATGTTTTTGGCCACGCGCGGAAATTTGAGCGTAGCGGCGGCGGCAGCTGATGAAGGCTTTGGAAAGGCTTTGCTATTGGGCTATCGGACCGGTACGGTAACGGGCATTTTAATTGACGGCCTGGGACTGCTGGGGGCCACGTTTATATTTATGTATTACGGGGATCGAGCGCCCGATGTGCTGCTGGGTTTTGCCTTTGGCGGAACGCTTATTGCACTATTTATGCGTGTCGGCGGCGGTATTTATACCAAGGCCGCGGATGTGGGGGCCGATCTGGTGGGAAAAATTGAAAAAGACATTCCCGAAGATGACCCGCGCAATGCCGCCACCATCGCGGACAATGTGGGAGATAATGTGGGCGATTGCGCCGGAATGGCCGCCGATATTTTTGAAAGCTATGAGGTGACGCTGGTTGCGGCGATGATTCTGGGCTGGGCGAGTTTTGGCCACAAGGGCGTATTATTCCCACTTCTGGCGCAGGCGATTGGTGTGATATCCGATATCATTTCCACGTCCAGCGTCCGGGCGCCGGCTCAGGGCGGTGTAAAGGAAGCGATGCAATCGTTAAATTCCGGTTTCCGTCTGGGTGCCATTTTATGCACCGTCGGATTCTGTCTACTGGGTTTTTTTTACCTGCGCTTTAACGGTGCGGCAATTATTGCGAATCATCCTCTGGCCGCCATTGAAGCCCATACGCCGGGCTGGGCGTCGATGGGTGTGGCGGGGTTGGATATGCGCCCGGCGGTGGCGGCTATTGTCGGCTTGATTCTTGCGGTCTTGTTAAACTTAAGCACGGAATATTTTACCGGCACAGAGCATGGGCCGGTGCGCGGGCTGGTACGGGCGTGTTCCACCGGCCATGCCACCAATATTATTCAGGGATTGGCGACCGGACTGGAAAGCAGCGTTATGGCAATTCTCATTATTGCCGGCAGTATTCTGACCAGTGTATTGATATTTTCCCATACGAACCCGATTTTTGTCGCCTACGGCGTGGCCATGTGCGGCATTGGCATGTTAAGCTTGACGGGCAATACCATCAGCATGGATGTATTCGGCCCGGTGGCGGACAACGCCAATGGCATCGGTGAAATGGGCTACGACCGCCGGCAGATGGGTGAGCCAAAATATCTGGCAGCGCGGGAAGTTCTTTCGGATCTGGATTCCACCGGCAACACCACCAAAGCCATTACTAAAGGGATTGCGATCGGTAGTGCGGTGATCGCCTCCGTGAGTTTATTTGCTTCGTTTATTACCATCATTGGGTCCGGGGGGCGTTCGGACCATGCGCATTTAAGTACTGCGGTTTATCGCGGTGTGTCGGGCGTATTAAATCTTTCCGATCCGCTATTATTTATTGGATTGCTGATCGGTGGGGCGGTTCCATTTTTATTCAGTGCCATGACCATTCGGGCGGTGGGTCGGGCGGCATTTTTAATTGTGCAAACCTGTCGGGCGCAATTCCGCGACCGGGAAATCTGGGCCGG
>JAKATV010000455.1 GCA_021818565.1 Planctomycetota bacterium | reverse complement strand
TGCCCTGGAAGCGGGATGCGATCATGGCGCGGGGCCGGAATATCAGAAATATCTGCTCAAAGCTCTGCATCTGGAACTCGTGACGGAAACGGATATTAACCGCGCATTAGCGCGGGTTTTGACCGTGCGATTTTTACTTGGGGAATTTGATCCGCCGGAGTCGGTGCCGTATACAACCATTTCACCATCGGTATTGAATTCTCCAGCACACCAGAAGCTTGCGGTGGAAGCGGCCCGGCAGTCCATTGTGCTGCTAAAAAACGAGCATCATTTTTTGCCATGGGATATCAAAAAGATTAAAAGCCTGGCCGTGATCGGCCCGATGGCGGATGTTTGCCACCTTGGCGGCTACAGCGGGCAGCCGGAGGTGCGGATTTCGCCATACAGAGGAATCATCGAGGCGTGTGGCGGCGGTGCTACCGCCGGTGGTCCGCTTAATGCGTTCTGGCTGCATACGCGGAGCGGTCAAACAATTTTCCATGCGCCGGGCTGCCCGGTGCAGGGGCACGGCAATGCGGCGGATATCTCGGCGGCGGTTAATGTTGCGCGCAATGCGGATCATGTCATATTGGTTTGTGGTTCAGATCAGGCAGTAGACCGTGAAGGCCATGATCGCAAAGATATTACGCTGCCCGGCGCGCAGCATGATTTAATCAAGGCTGTTTTCAAGGCCAATGCCAACACCGTGCTGGTGCTTTCCACCAATACTTCGCAGGCCGTTGTCTGGGAACAGGAACATCTGCCGGCGATTATCTGTGCGCAGTTTGCCGGACAAGCCCAGGGGACAGCCATTGCCGATGTGATCTTCGGCCATTACAACCCCGGTGGAAAATTGGCATCCACCTGGTACTCATCCATTAAGCAACTGCCGCCTTTTCACGACTACAGCATTATTCCCAACGGCTCAGATCAACCGTTAAAAGCGCGACAGGATCTGGGCCGCACGTATATGTATTTCAAGGACAAACCGCTTTATCCATTCGGCTTTGGCCTAAGTTACACCACGTTTGCGTACAGCCAATTAAAGCTTAATCGTATGGCCCTGGTTCCCGGCTCTAAGATAACTCTGCATGCCACAATTACCAATACCGGCAAAGTGGCGGGAGATGAAATTATCCAATGTTATATTCAAGCGCCACCATCACCCGTCATTCGCCCGATTAAACAACTCGTCGGTTTCACGCGTATTTCGCTGAAGCCCGGAGAAAGCCGCCCGGTGCGGTTCGTGATTCATCATGAAGACCGAGCCTTGCACTATTGGGATATAAAGCAATGGAAATTTGTCATTCAGCCGGGGACTGTGAAGGTTCTGATCGGCGCGTCCTCATCAGATATCCGCCTGCGCGGGAAATTTGACCTTCGGAGCTGAGCACCATGAAGGAGTATGTCGATTATGCGAATGATTTCAACCATCATATTGGTATTGCTTAGCTTTGCGGTACCGACGGAGGCTGGCGGTATTCTTGCTTTCGTCCAGACCCACCTCTCGCCGGGTACCGTGGTGGCGGGATCAGCCCCTTGGAGCTGGGCATGGGGTCAGGAAAAAACTCTCACCTTCCTTAATATGAAGGCTGGGACTTCGGTGGCTGAAGTAAATTTAATTACCGGTCGGTTTACTGTATTTGCGGATTCCGTCTCTGTGGCGCACTTGCCTGGCGGAAATAATTTTATTGTTGCCGCCCAGCACTTCTTCTTCAAGCGACCGAAAAACGCAAGGCCTACCACCATTTATGAAGTACATGTGTCACCAAACAGACCCAAGCTTGGGGTTAAAGTTATCCGCACGGTACACTTTCCATGGAATTTCGCGGATGACACCAAGGGGCACGTTTGTAAGGGAATTCAGGTTGGCCCGGATGGGATTGTTTGGGAAATGCGAGATGAGTTCGGGCGAACTCGCAAAGGTTTTATCGATTTGGCTGCCGTTGACTGGCGGACACAGAAGGTGCTCGGGCGGTGCCGGCTTGCTTTTAAGGAACTTGGAATGGCGGGTATGCCCACGCCGTTAAACCACGCGGTCATTATCTTTGCGTACCCGAATTTCAAACAAACGCTGAAAAACGGGATCCCATTGAATCATTTGGGAAAGCTAAGCACGATTCTCGTAACTGCCGATGGCAAAAAATATGCGGTCCGCCTGGCCCCAAAGCTGCCTGACAAACCATTTCGCTGCGCAGTGACGGGGAACCATGTGACGGGAATTACCGCAGATGCCAAGGATTTTGTGTCCTTTGCTACGGGGGGCCATGGACGGTTGGTAGGGAGGTTTTTCCGCAAGCTTCCGCTGCGGTCGATATATCCCGGTTATACGCCCACGCCAAAATCTCCGTGGGCACCACGGGTTTACACCGTTGGTTACGCAGTCGTCAATCCCGGTGAATCAGCGGCACTTCTGGATTATGGTGATCGCAAGAATCGGCTCGTGCTCCTGAATACCGCCAATGGCCAGATCACCCATGTCACACTTGTCAAACGATCCATCCAATGGCTGCGCGTTTGGAATAAACATCTCTATCTGGTCAGTTACCGGGGCGAAATTACTCCAGTGAACCACGATGGTAAGCTCGGCGATGCTTTCGGTAGCCGAACGTATATCCAAGACCTGACCAGCCTGCGTTGACGGTCCGGTGCGAGCGGGTCTGTTTGGAGCAACCCTAATTACTGCTGCCGGCGGCACCGGAGGCCGGGGCGGCGGCGGTTTTCGTGCCGGGATATTTCGCCGTCCATGCTGATGAAAAAAAGCCGAGATAATGGCTGGGAGATTGGGCGGTAAATATTCCCGCCAGTGGAAATGCGCTGATGCTGCGCCGATGCCAGCCAATGGAATCAAACCAAGTCACCGAGCCGGAGGGTTCCATGACTGCCGTCAGATCTGTCAGGGGTGGGGCAATGCGGGCCAGCGGAACGGGCAACTGAATATCGGCCTTGGAGAGCATGGTTGGCAGTTGCTCGATAAGCAACTTATAGCCCGCCGCCAGAAGCTTTGGTGAGTCGGTAAAACTGATGGTCGCCGCCGACGGTGGATTGCCGAGTTTAGTGAGCACCCGCTTAAATGCCGGGTTATCAAGTACGGATGTTTTTGCTTTTTCCTGCCTGATGGCGGTGCGCATGGTGTTAAGATTCAGCGTGATAAAAAAGTTATTATTATCGATGGCATAACAAAGCAATGTGCCCGCCGCACCGACTTCATTAATGGTTACTTCACCCATTTGCACGGAATTCATCGACAGCGTCTTAGCGCTTAGGCCGCGCTGGCGGGCCATGGCATTTCCCCCCATTACGGCCACGGGCATCAGCACCGCCAGAGCCTGCATAATACGATTGGGATGCCGCAGTCGATTGGCCAGAACGTAGCCGTCAAATGGAGGCAGCCCGCGCGATGGTAATGCGTACATCAGCCAATGCCGACCCAGCGCATGAATCAAATCCTGCCGCAAATCCACACCGGTCATCTGATTGACGGTTTGCAATCCTTGATTGATCGGTTTGCCGTGTCCATCAGCTTTTGCGGCGGCCAGCAAGCCATTGGTCACGGTGGTTAAGTTCAGATGAAAAACCGCCGCGCCCACGGCATTGGCCGGTACAAGCTTAAGCAAGTTTGTGGCATGTCCGGGGTGTTTGGGCGGATGCTGGTAGACCATCAAATTAGCCTCTCGCCATTGGCCGTCGACCAGCCCTGCCGTCATCGCGTAGGTTTTATACACTTGATCCGGTGTTCCGACATTGAGGCTTCCGAGAAAGATCTTCGCTTGCGGAACACGTTTGGCATATTTGGCCAGCAATAGTTCGTCGCTTTTCGCGGCAGCAAAGTTCGTGTATACGCTCAAAACCGGGTTCGTGATACCATGGGGAACAGCATTTTGAAATCTCGCAACGGCCACTAACGGATCACCTTTGCCCGTTAAGGTCTGCATCATCTCGGAGGTGGGGTTTATAAAATCATACACCCAGGAACCGGAATATCCGATTTTGGCGTCAACATGCGCGGCAGTATTTGTATATTTGTGCCCCTGTTGTATTCCTTGCAGGGCGGTCATGATAGCATTCCGATCTTTGACAGCCTTGACGAGAATGCCGATTGAAAGCTTGGATTGCCCGGCAGCCAGAGGTAAAACATAAACCGCACACGGGTGATTGAAGAACAGCGATGCTATTTTGCCAACGTGCTTTTCCCGGCGCATTGTCGCGGGGCCGCCACTGTCATGGGCGGCCAAAATGGCTGGTATATCCTGCTTGAAAAGATCAGAAAAATGGCTGTTTTTCAAAATCTTTGCCAGCCGCGAAGCTTGAAATCCCGGCCAGTTTTCCGGCTTACCGGCCCACCCCATATAAAAAGCGGCATTGTTTGGAACATACTGGGCCATCGGTGCCGCAACGGTGGCCGCGCCGGCCGCCTGCACCAGGCGGCAAGCCGATACCAGCGTTAGCGCTGCACCTGCCAGAACCAACGCCCGAAAATTTCTCACCGCAGAAGTTTGAAGTCTCATTAATTAATCACCCTTTTTTTGCGAAAGCTTATTAAAGGAACTGCCCACTATTTGGGTTAATCCACTTATTCCGCTACGCCATCATACCAGACTAACGCACAGACAACATTTTAGTAGCAGTTCACGGGGTAGTTCCATCAGGGCCTTTTAGTTTTCAGGGCTGCGTCGATTTTCGGGAGACAGCTTGATCGAATTTCCCAATAAATCGTTCTGTCCCAGAACGTCATAAAGACGAAAAAGACCGAATAAAGGGAAAACTAAAAGGCCCTGGTAGTTCCATCGACGCCATTTTTTTTAATGAATTGGCCGGTTCGCAATGCGATGCCTATAATTGTCTGGGGAATACAGGTTTTTGGTGTGGCGGCACGGTGGATGGCCGGGAGTTAACTTGATTCTTCAATGACGGGGCGGAGGGTAGTTGAATGGTTTCAAGCGCCGCCGGCGTGGGAAAAATGTTATAGACGGTCGTGGATGGGATTTTTTTGAAGGAGTTCCTCATATGCTTTATTGGGCAATCATATTTCTGGTCGTGGCGATTATCGCCGGGTTATTTGGATTTTTGGGTGTCGCGGGGCTGGCAACAGAAATCGCAAAGATTCTTTTTGTGCTTTTTCTGATTGTTTTTGTAATTTCACTTATTGGCGGTTTTCGCGGTAGGCGATAACGACACACCTTTGTCCGGTGTGACGGGAGTTGTCGGATTCGCCGAAATGTTAAACGGATTATTCGACCACGACGGCCGTGCCGTAACAGAGCACTTCCGCAGAGCCGCTCTGTCCGCCAAGATCGGCGGCATCATAGCGCACGCCGACCACCGCGTTGGCACCGAGTTCCGCCGCCTGCTGCGCCATAATTTCGAAAGCTTCATTGCGCGCTTCTTCGCACATCATGATATAGCTGCGGTTGCGGCCGCCGACAATGGACTTAAGTCCCCCCATGAACCCCTGGCTGATGGTGGGGGTGCGAACGACGATTCCGCGCACCAGTCCCTTATATTCCAGAATACGATGTCCATCAATG
>JAKATV010000197.1 GCA_021818565.1 Planctomycetota bacterium | reverse complement strand
CCGATAAATGAACTGTTTTCGTCGCAAGGGATGCGCAAATCCACTACGCATGATCGTAACCAGTTACTATTACTGGACTTATGACCGGACAGTAGTGGTGGTAAATATCAGATACCCCCAATGTGCTTGGAAATCATTCAGGCCAGCTTGAATGAGAATTGTGGCATTGTATCCGATAATCGAATTTATTCCGGTGGCCTGATTGCACGCCAGTATGACACAGGCCATAAGAAACGGCAGCACATAACGGCGTTGTAGCAGTGATTCGCGACTGGCAATTCCTCTATTTCCCGTACCGGCGGCGTGCTGGCTTTCCGCTGCCGCCATGGTTTCCATTTCCGCGATCTCAAGATCAGCCTGTTCAGGCAAGCGGGACTTGAGCAAGGCGGCCCTGGCACCGGCTCGATGTCCTTTACTAAACAGCCATCGCGGTGATTCGGCCACAAAAAAGCTGCCAATGACAAACAGAACTCCGGGCAGCAGAGTTGTCCAAAATATACTGCGCCACGCGAAATTCTTAAATGCAAACAGTTCCGCGGCATTGTGCAGCTTCGCCACTGCGGCGACACGCATGGAAAAATACATGGCAATGACCGCGGACGCCACAATGCCCAGCGTCAAGAGCCATTGAAAAATCGCGGTTCCACGTCCGCGGCTCTTCGGAGTTAAACACTCAGCGAGATACAGCGGAACGACAACTCCGATGAGACCGGCACTGACCCCCTGCAGAAGTCGGCCCAGCAGCAGGGGGGTATAACCGTGCGACATGGCAATAATGGGAATGCTGGCAACAAACAGCAGGCCGCTGATAATCATCAGCGTTTTCCGCCCCAGCGCGTCCGCCAGAATGCCTGCAAAAAGTGTGGCAATAACGCTGCCAAGAAGAACGGCTGCGACAATGATGGATATTTGCCCCGGATTGAGTCCTGAAGTGGCTTGAAGATATGGTAAAGCCCCGGCGATAATGCCTACATCCACACCATAGAGCAGTCCGCCCAACCCAGCCACCAGCAACAGCAGACGATTGTAACGACGCGGGCCGGGGGCGACATCTGGGGTTATTTTCATATTCATAGAACCCGCATCAATTCGCAAAGCCTCGGATCATCGCGCGGCACTTTGCAGTGCGGTGGCCCAACTGAAAACTGGACGCACGGGCTACAACCATCGCCCGGCGTCCCTCAACATCGGCTCATATTTTTTCTCTATACGCCTGGCCTCGATCACCGAATCGCCGCTTGGCACCAGTGGGAACGACGTTTGCCGCCGCGTCCATTTCTGCGCCCAACCAAACCAGTTGGCCCCTGGAACTGCTTGGCCCTTGAGAATATTCTGTTGCTGCCGAACCCACAAGTGCCAGCGTGGGAAGTAAAAATTCCGCAACATACCGGCCCACTCCCGAGCCGAGTAGTCCTCCAGCCCCGGCTTGGGTCCCCAAACCGTTATGAGCGTTCGGGCGTTGCGCTCCAGCAGCGTCTTCTCGCCAGCGGTATTGCCCAAAGCCCGCGCTGCGGCAATCCATCGTCCGAACAAAAAGCCCCTTTGGGTGGCCAACAGCTTGTCCTGGTCCAAAATCATGCTCAGAAAGAGCTGAGACTGCCGCTGAAATTCCTGACGGTTTGACCCCTTGAGGGCCTGAACCATTCGGCCATATTGCCACAAGCCAAGGTCATCCAGAACCTGCCGCGTCACATCGGTAAGATCAAAGAGATAGGTGGGAACATTGGCAAAAGTATTTGCGGCGGCCAAAAGGTTCCGCCACGCCAATACCAATTCTCCGTGATTGTATGGATGGGACTGTAGTATACCGGCGTTGGGTAAATCACAGAATATGGATTTCGACCGCTCGGCGGCCTTGGAGTTATAAACAGTATCCTTTAATAGCACCCAGGAGCCTTCCGCCTCCGCGCAATGTCCGCCGTAACGCTGGACCGCGTAGGATGTTGCCCATTTGGTCAGATTCGGCGCTTCCGATTTCCATGCCAAATCGTAAAGGAGTTGGAAGTTGGGATAATCCACCGTGGCTTCCATTATGGCTCCGATACCGACCATGTGCCCGTGGTTGCGGGCCTGAAAGGGGCCACTTGCGAGTTTATCCCATTGGCCATAAAGCGATATGATGCCGCCGAAATCGTTGATGATGCACCAGACCCACGGATGGCTGGACCAGTTATCCCGTTTGTGATAGGCTCCGCCAGACGGTCCGTCGCAATACAAGTCCAGAATCAGCGTATGTTTTTTTGTGGTTCCACGAAGCATACGCTGGTGAGGATTGTTTTCCCAGCCCTGCATCACCCATATCGCACCGGGACTGGCTTTCTGCATTGCAGCTTCTATGCCCCGGCCAACCGCTTCAAGATTCACGGTTGCTGGCACTGAGCCTTCATGGAAGGGATCGCCGCCAAAATATTTAGCCGCGCCAAAAAGCTTTTGCTGCTCTGCATACCAGATTTTCGCCATCCGCTTGAATAGCGGATCGGTCGGCAACAACATGGGGGGGCGATCATACATAGCTGGGGGCCATTCGCCGGTGCTGATGATCGCCGCCCGAGGATATCGCTTCTTCAATGACAACGGCACCATCCCGTAGAATCCTTGAAATACCGGCTCAATGCCCAGGGAACGCATATGACCGAGAATCCGGGTTTGCAGCCGCCGACGGTTCTCGATCCAACCGCCCCAGACCGGACCGCCCAAGCCTTCAAGATTGTCCATCAGCCACCACGGCTCATATGCCGGCCCGGCGATAAATTCCCGGATTTCTTGCTCAGTCTGGCCCATATGGCGCATTACATTTTGCCAGACACATTCCTGGCCGATCACCGCAGCCAACGCCAAATTAATTCCGTTGAGCGCCATCCAGTCCAGTTCCCGTTCCCATCGAGGCCAATCCCAAAATGCCATGGTGTAACTGAAGGTGCAGTAATTCAAAAAATAGCGGTACTGAAATAGCGCGTTACGGCGAATCTTCCCGCCGGGAACGTCCCAGCGACGTGGTAAATGAATCTGATCGCCGGTCCAGGATATTTGTGAATGGCAACATTCACGTAAAAAGCAATTCAACGCCGCCGCTTGGGCAATCGTATTGTTTCCGCGCAGCGTCACATGGCCGTTGGTGCCCTGCACTTCAAATACATCCAGATCGTTTTCCGCAGAGATGGTTTCAAAAGTCAATTCGGCGGCGCGCGGTCCCATCACACGATACGCCAGTGCGGCGATCGGCACCATTTCGACTGACCGGGATTCGCCGAGCTCCACAGCCGGTGATGCAACGGTACGGCTTGTCAGCCATGCGGCCAACATCCCGGAAACAAACCCGCGGCGATCCACGCCGATCGTGGTATTTCGCGATCCGCATTTTCTATGCGGCGCGGCCAACGACGTCTTGGCGGCATCGCGCCGAATATCATCCGCCTGACCCGATGGAACGAGATTTTTTATAGTCATAGAACAGACCCCTTTCTTTTTTTTACGCGGTCGGATTATTCCAAATTCGATTTGTCTCGACTGTGATGTGCGCACTTAGGGCGCAGCCATTTGGAGGACCGGGTCTAACCACAGCACAGGCATCGGCTCGAAGCCGATGGGATTTACCGCTCGATCGCCACCAGATTATAAACGTGTAGTGCGTATTGGTTAATGATCCCGACGTGGCCGTCGGCGAAAACAGCATTTGCGTAACCGGTGTCCTGCGCACTGGTCATCAAGTGGCGATAGCGTACGCTGTAATCCCAATTAACGGCACCACCAGTGGAATCCTCATTTCCCTCGAAAGAGTTCAGCGGCGTCACAACGGCCGTCAGATCAAGCGTACTACCTTGAAGGGGAATGGTCGGGGCCCATTGCAGTGGCGCATACCAGGTGTAGACGGCGGGATCGTAATAGTCGTCCAGCACGAACCAGGAAAATCCGTTGGGCCAGCCCTGTGCTCCGTCCGCAAATTCGATACAGTGGACGGGCGAATGCGCTATGTTCAACGGAAATGTTGACGGCACCCCATTTCTGTTCGCCCCCCACACTGTGTTTGTTATATTGCTATCCAGAAACAGATTTGGATTTGCTGAATAGTTTTGTACGTACGCATTTTCTAAATTTCCGGTAGTCGGATCACCGGAGGGCGTATTGGGTAGTACCGCTGACGGACATTGGAAAAGCTGCGAAAACTTGGCTTCTACCTCCGGATTGACGGCATAGCCCCCAACCATCAGGCTTCCGAGTGTTGGAGCACCGGTGGTAAACTGATAGAGGAAGTCGCTCCATCCGAACCAGCTCGACGTCTCGTTAACCCCTGTAAGGCTCCACTCGGCGGTGTCCAGAAACAATCCCTCGAAACCCCGCTGATCTATTAGCCAGGCCGCACGCCGCAGAATTCGTTCTCGCCAGGCGGGACTGCCACAGTTGACAGGAAAGCTGTGCCATTGGGTATCCTCCAAAGGTCTCCCGTTCCCACCGTTGAAATACCAACTGGCGTAGCCGTCTGGCCCTTGGCCGTCGCCCCGCAGTAAACCAGTAGACTCCCCAACGGAAAGGTAGCCCAGCGTTACCACACCACGCCGGTTTAGCCGATGCACATCCCGTATGGACATTGATGGCCAGCTGGGGTGTGCCGTTGTCGGAGCGTGCAGGATCACCACGTTATAGCATGCGAGTTTTGCTACATGCCCACTTCCGAAGTATACGCAATAACTTTTCGCGGCCGCAAAACGTTGGCGTCGCGACAGCAACGCGTTAGGCCTTGCTGCGGGCAGGCCAACGGCAGCCGCGTCCGTTGATGCCAGCAGCAAGGGAAAAGCCGAGGTAGCCATGGCCGAAATAACCACAAACAGCATAGCCCTTGCAGTAATTTCGCGTACCTTGTGGATAATATCTGCTATGGAAAACACAGCCAATTCCTGCTCCCATTTTGTAAACGCCATGTATACGGCAGATTTATTGACAACCGCAGCGAAACCGACAGAAGAATGGCCGGAGGAAGAAACCGGGATAACCCCGGCTGCTCGTTCGTGATCCGAAAACTTAATTCTGGATTTGGCGGTGTTCCAAGTTTCTTCCAACCGTACCATGATAAACTCCAAGGTTCCGGACTGAAAATTTTAATGCCGTCCGAACTGCTTAATTGAGAGTATAACCATCTTCAAGGCCGTGTCAAGTAATTTTATTAAATTTTATAAAAATTCTTTGTCGGTCCGGTTTACCTGCGGTTAAACCCTTGGGAAATATTCCGCCATAAAGGCTTAATATTGGCTTTTTATGGCAAGAATAACGCTGTCTACTGAAACGTATATTTATGCAATGTTATTAGATAAACAGATGGCACACGACATCCATGTGACGCTCTTTTTGGCCGTATAATTATTTTAAATGATAGTATTTATGTTCTGGATACGCGAATGCCCTTGGAATCGGAAGGAAATAGTATTACTATGTTAAGTAGAATCACAGAATTTCGGGTTGAATTTTGTGTTGCAGAATGGACAGCATCCGATGGACCGTATCAACCACGGCTGAATCG
>JAKATV010000346.1 GCA_021818565.1 Planctomycetota bacterium | reverse complement strand
TGGCCACGTGTATCTTTTATCGCCGCCGCGCCGCCCCGCCACGAAAGGGAAGAATTCGCATGCATGGTTTTTACCTCATACGTCATAAATCGTTCCTCAATAATGTGTCAGGGTTCCATCACCACCGCCGTTGACGTTTCAATGCCAACACCTGTCATGTGTCAAACCCGCGGGAGTATACACCATTGCCACAAGGGGAAAAGTACCACTTTTCATCAAGTGTGGTGACTTTTTTCGTCACCGCCGTTATCAGCTCCAGCATGCCGCAACTGAAGCATGTTTGTAACCATTCATGTCACGGGCCAAAAACCCCGCAAAATTTAGATAACTTGGCGGGATAGACCAGCCGCATCGTGGCGCTCCATCCCCGTCCGGCGCACGCCACACGGAGCGATCGCGGATGGCCATGGAACGAACGCCCTTAGTCCACCATCGCCACGGGAGCAACCTGGCGTCTTCGAATTCCTTATATCAAACTGTCAGCAACCACTTCGCCGGACAGCCAAACGCGGACACTTATGCTTTCAGGGCCGCGAACGGCTACGGAAATTGCAATACGGTGTAACGCCGCAATTGAGGATCAATACCGCACCTGCTGGCCGCCACGCAGTCCCTCACCTCAGCGTGGCGGGCCAATAAAAGTACACGTTGCCGGAGAGTGTGCCGCCGGCGGTTACGTGCGTGATGCCCCAGTTCCCCTTAATGACCCGGCCTGAAAACGTGGTATTAAGCGTTTTATAGGGATAGCTGTAGCCGGTCACATGGCCGTCCCCATACAGCACATTCTGAAAAGCCGGCACAAGTGGATTGGAGTTGCTGGGGTGGTTAAATAAATACTGCGGCACAACACTGAGGTCCTGTCCCTGCTGCGCCACCACATCAGCCGCGAGGATGTCCCGGGGGTTGCTGCTGGTGGAAGTGGCTGGCTTCGGAATAGCCTGATTATACGAGGTTGGATTGACCTTGTTGCCCGCCCAGTTTTCTGAACTGTAAAATCCATTGCTCGGCGTAAGATACGGATTGTTGCCATAACCGCCCAAGTACATATAGCCGATGGTCATAAACGGTCCCCAGTTGTCGTTCACGGTTGCCGGATCATAGGATAACTGCGGGACACCCGGTACAGGGTGGATATTTGCAGGTGTGGGCTTGGGGTTTGGATAAGTCGGTGGGAGTATAAACTGCCAATCGTGGAAAGCCGTCTGGTTGAGAGCGCTGGGGCACACAAAAATTTTGGCGATTTTGCTATCCGACACACCGCCCCCGTATTTTTCAAGCACTTGGATCGGCGTGCCATAATCGCGCCAGCCCGTGGGACCGTAATCGTTTTCGTATGCGGAGGTTGATTCATTGTTGGACCACCCCATCCAGCCCGGTGGGGCATAACGGAAATAGAATGGTTGTGCTGTGCGATATTGATTGTTAGTGAATGCCTGCGGGAAATAGCCCCGGTGGCTGACCGCGAACTCCTCGCTAAGCTGCCCGATACTGCGTAGGTTGGAAGCACATACAACCCGTTGCGCACTCTCGCGTGCCGCCGCCAGTGCCGGCAGCAGAAGCGCAATGAGTACCGCGATGATGGAAATCACAACCAGCAGCTCGACCAAGGTGAAGCCGTGCAGGATCTTTCGACGGACTGCGGAATACTTCAATGCACTTGGTAAAAAATTGAGACAGGCAGTACTCATAAAAAGTCTCCATATAAGCCTGACGCGCCAACCAGCCATCGCGGCTGAAAAGGCAAAATACAAACAAGTACCTATTACCCTAGGAGCAGGCCGCCCGATAGGCCTGCTCCTGTTCGGCTATGGTCCCAAGCGTTAACGCCGCTGCGCACCGGTCGCGCGTTGTCGCAACACCAGCGATAAGCCGGCACCCGCGAACAGCAGCAACGCAACCGATGGCTCCGGCACACTACTGGCCGCGTCCGCACTGCCACTGACGGCATAAATATTTGTCACGTTGCCGCTGGGGCCGAAGAACGTCAAAGAATTAAGAATATCGCCGCTGTAGTTGCCCGTGACCAGTTGCCCGGCATCGTTAAGCCCCGTTAAATTGGCGAGGTTAAATGCGGTTTCATAAAGTTTCGGATTACCGCTTGACACCGATCCGGCATCTGGTGTGCTGTTACTGATCTTAATGCGTCCGATTCCAGCCAAGCAAGTTCCCCAGGCATTCCCGTCAGGCGTTGTCCCGGAGCCGCCATTGTACCAGTCAAATGCTGCATAATCGGTGGCGACATCGACCGGGTCACCGTGGGAATCGACAAAATTAAACCGCACATTGGCAAAACTGGCACCGTTACCACTCGTGGCGAGTATGGCCAGCGTGCTGAAGGCATGGGGGGACGCAAGTGTCATGGTTCCGGAGATGGGCAAGGGTTTGCCGTTTTGTCCCATCTGTCCGGGGTTACTACTAATAGCTAATGCAGTATTTCCGGTGTAAGGTTGGAACTGAAAAGTAGTTACGCCGTCGCCCTGGCTGACAAACTGACCGGAGGTTGGTAAACCACCCGGCAACGGTGTGGCGGTACCGTTTTCCGTGACGCTGGTGCCAGCTTCATAGAATGCGTATGACCCGTCCACCGACCCGGCCAGCACACTGGTAGGTATGGGGGAGGTGGCACCCTCGGTCAGGCTGGCGGTGTTCGGCACCACTTCCGCCTCATTAAAACTACTCGCGGTCAGGGCGATCGGCGACCGCGTTACACTTACGTAGGCGGGAGTCGATGGAGGAGCCTGGTAATTCGGCGGTACACTGGCACCAGCGGAAAAATTGAAATTGCTGAAGTCTTGCTCTTCGCTGGCTCCTCCGGTGGCACCGGTAAAGCCTACATAGGCGGTATTCTGGCCGACGACAGTCGCCGGATTCAGCGGATAGGTATCCATACTGTATTGGCCAGGCATGGAATAGATGTTGTAGCTGAATGCGTTGGAGGAGATCGTCGAATCGACAGCGCTTACATTAACTACGTTATCCGGTGCATAATAGCTCACGGTGAAGTTGATGGGATTGGCGTCGGTATGGGCGTTAAGCGTGCTGCCCGGTACGTTGATGGACTGAGCAAACTGGTCATTAATGCCCAAAGTGAGATTATTCGTGTCTCCTCCGTAGTTCTCAACTCCCACCCCAACACTCGGCGTGACGGCAATGTTACTGGTACTGTTGGCACCGCCCTGATAACCCTTGGAGCCTCCAGCACCGCCTAAAGCATTCAACCCGGCGTTCTGCAGAACAAACATGAAACCATCCGCTGGATTGTTTGCTGCGCTGGTCCACTGCCAAGTGAACGTTGCGGTCCAAGAGCTGGAGATATCCTGCGGCGTATTGTACCATGCGCTTGAAGCTTCATTGCCGTTATCGCTGGTGAGCACCAGCACGCTGCCGGAAATAAGTGGAACGCTGTTGCTGGTGGAGGTCGCGTTAGCGTTAAACGTCCAGTTGGATGCGTTCGCGCTCGAGAATCCATCGGTGATATCGGCTCGTATCTGACCGGCCGCCGCCAAAACCAAGCTCGATGCACAAAGGCACCCGACAACCTGTGGAATGTACCGCTTCATAAAAAAACTCCTCGCTCCTTTTGGGGAGCCACTTAAAAACCCCGGCAGACCGGCCGGGTTACGGATCCACCAACCTACGTGGTGGCGGATAATGATGAATTTACATTGAGTATAAACAAGGTTATTATGGGTACAATGTCGAATTTCGTCATCTCATTGTCATTTTTAATCAAATTTACCGAGCCATTACCCGCCGGGTTCGCCGGGGGTCGCTTCGTCGCAAACTTGATAAATGCCTCGTCCTTAAACAAGCGAGTTTTTTGGCGAGTTTTTCATTGTTTATGATGTGCTGAACAGACGCGCACCGCGCCCATTGCAACGGGGTGTTTGCCACTGGTTTGGTTGGCGTTCAATGTTGTATTTGCGTATCGGGGTGTCTCCTGTAGCTGGGCTTCCGCGGCGGATCGGGCTGTCCTTACGCTGACATCATGTGTCCTGATGCCAACCCAACCTTCGCACTTCGGCACTAAAAAAGGCTCTGGCTCTCAACCGGGGGACCGTAGAGTAGAGGTCGCAGCAGCACGATTGGGCTAATCGCCTAGTTTGCTATGTCGCTTTGCTGGGTCGTGCTTCGTTAGTATGGTGTGTCCGTTCTACATCGGTCCCGGCTGTACGGAGCGGCGAAATTCGCCGGGTGCCTGACCGGTGTAGCGCTTAAAAACCGTTGAGAGTTGGGGTGCATCCGCGAAGCCTGATAGTGAGGCGATCTGCTCTAAGGAACAGGTCGTGTCCAAGAGGAGTTGCCGCACGCGTTCCATCCGGGCTTCAAGAATTTGCTGTTTGGGGGAACGCCCTATTGTTACCTCGAACCGGCGATCCAAGGTGCTGCGGGACAGCAACAACTTCTTTTCAGCCAAGTGATCCAGGATATCATCGACGTTGATATTCGTGCAGGCTTTTTCGCGGATGAACCTCAGGGCGGCCGCTACGCATGCATCATCCGCCACCGCATCCGTGCTGCGTCGTTTCATAACCCCTATGGGTGGAACCAGAATCTCGTGACGCGGCGCTTCCATTCCGTTCATCATGTTGGCAAGCAAGTCGGCCGCTTGATATCCCATGCGTTCGGTGGGTAAGATGACACTGCTCATTGGAGGCTCGGCCAAATCGCAAAGAATTTCGTCGTTATCGACGCCAATGACGGCGAGATGGTCCGGCACAGGCATGTCAAGGGTATGGCAAATGTGAAGAACCTGTCGTCCGCAAACATCGTTACACGCTAATAAGCCGGTCAGCCGCGGCAAGCGGCTTAGCCAGCCCCCCACTTTCGCTTCCTGCGACGCGGCGGCGATTTCGATATCTGTCGTGCTCGCCCCGCTCGGCAGAGTAGGACTTTCACTTTCATAGATCTGCACAGTGTATCCGGCTGCCCGAATGGCCGCATTAAAATAATCCCGCCTGCGCTGCGAAAAGTCCGATCCGGCAAATCCACAGAACGCAAAATGGCGAAGGCCTCTTGCGAGCAGGTGTTGCGCCGCCATTTCAGCCACCGCTTTGTCGTCAATTGTAATTCGGGGAAATTTGACGGTGTCCAAACGACCTCGTACTTCCACGACCGGAACTTTGAGCCGCAAGAGCCAGTTCATCTGTCGCGCGGTATCTATCCGGGCGATCACTCCATCGCAATGCTTTCCAGGAAAATCCACAGGGATCTCACCCCCGAGCGCGTTCTCCCGGTAGATAATTGTCCAATCATTGTGCATTCGCAAAAATTTTGCGATTCCGTGCAACAATCCACGTCCGTATGCGCGCGACGATTCAATTAGCAGATAAACGGCTTGCATCAGGCTATTATCACCCCTTTGCCGCCGCTCCGCCAGCATCGTGAACAACACATCGTCAGGGCGAAATCACATATAGAAATAGACATGTCTTAGATTAAATAATATTCGTGTTTACGGATTTGCGCCAGCGTTGCTTTTGTGGTACAAGTTCCGTCTGGTACGCGAGGCCGCGC
>JAKATV010000033.1 GCA_021818565.1 Planctomycetota bacterium | reverse complement strand
TGCGTAGCACCGACATGAGGATTGCGGTCGCTCTGGCTCCGCGTTCGCTGCGGCTGCCGCCGGTGATCTTCCGCATCACCACCGCCGGCCGTAACGCCCGTTCCGCCGCATTGTTGGTCCCGTCTATCTTTCGCTGCTCGATGATTCATCATCCGCCCGCTTCCTCCATCATGGACATATACCACGACTGAAGCCCAATTCGGCCCGGGCCGGTAAAGCGGTTCCACACCAGTTGGCCGGCGCTGGCGAAAAAGCCGGAGGAGAGTTTTTGCACCTTGGTTTCCATGGTGACGCCGGGATCTTTGTAGATCCAACCGCCGGGTTCGATGTCGATCTGCTCCCCGACACCAAGTTCTATCTCAAACACGTTGCCGTAGCCCTGCAGCCACACCACACCTTCCTGGCGCTGAGTGGAAAATGTGTCGATAAAAAAGCCCGTCCCGCTGAAAAGCATGCTCGCCACGCCCAGCACACGCCGGAAGGAATAATCAACGTTGCTGCTGGCCGCCAGAAATTGATGCTCCCGCACATCCACCGCCTGCCCCGCCTTCAAGTGCAGGGCAAACACATGCCCCGGCCCATCCCGGCTAAATGCGATGCGGCCCGGCCCCGCAGCCTCGGTCATAAAAATCGGCATGCCGGCGACCATGCGTTTGAACGCCCCCTTCATCGCCTTAACCCCGATATTTACCGCCGGGTCTTTCCACAGTAATACATGGTGCTCAAAATAAATCCCCATGTTTTGCATTTCAATTTGCAGCACCGGCACAAGCTCACCGTCGATGTGATAGGTAAGGCCCGCGTAATTCTCATCACGCACCTGCGTGCTTAACAAGGTGGGAACAGCCATAGAGAATACTCCTTTTCACATTTTCCATGTTACGTTCTGTAAAAGTTTAATGCGGCATGCCCAATACGTCGAGCCGCAGCGCGCGTGGCCCGTTTTCACGGCAATCTGATATTCCGGAAATCAAACGGCACGGTGCGCGTCTTCTGCCCGACCGCAATGATCAGTTCCACCTTATCACCGATCCTCAGCGGCCGCTTGAGTTGATAGGCCGAGGTCAACACACTTTCTCCCTGACTGTTAAAGGTGAACCCTTTTGCAATATCCCGGTTCGAGGAACTCAGCAACTTCACTTTTTTCAGCGCCAGTTTATTACCCCTTATCGCGAGAATTAAAAAGTCGTCAGCCGGCCCGGGCGCATAGGCACCCGCAGGAACTGATCGGAGTATCTTTATGTGCAAGCCCGCCTTGTTCAGCACAGGGGATATTATATTCTTCCCTAACGACGCCTGCGGGTTTACCAATAGTTGCTTCAGCCTACCGCCGGCAATTATCTGAAAGTTGCCTTTCAGCAGCCTGATGACGGTGGTTTGCCGTGGGAGTTCAGTTAAACGTAATGAAATATCAAACCACTTGGGCGGAACCGGTCGGCCAATGGCATCACGGTGAATTTCATGCATTGCTTTATCTCCCGCTTCAATAGGCTGACCGCCAACGCTTGCGGACAACTGCCGCAATGCTCCGCCCAGATTATCCATCCCGGAAACTGACAATCGCCCAAAACTTGTCGCATTTCCAGCGGCGCGCCCGGTTACCTGCAATGTAATATTTAATCCCGCATGTTTTCCAGGAAACATCGGCTGCGGCACGCCCGGTGCGACATAAACGCGCGTGTCGTCTATCCGAGAGACGACCACTTTACTGATTGCGGCTTGTGCATGGCGTGGCGAGGCCACAGTGAGCATGGTCGCCAGCATGGCAATTGCGATGTAACGCATAGGTAACCTCCGCCATAAAAAACAAAACAATCCACCGCATCCCCCGGCCGTCACGCCGGCTGAACTCGGCCAAGCCGAGGCAGCACCGCCCAAACCATAATGGGACCCGCTCCGACAAACATAAGGTACTCAATCAGGCCTAACCAATAAGCGACAGTCGCTCCATGGCGAAGATACCACGACGGGTTGGCAACCACCGGCACGCCCATCAACAGGCATCCCAGAAGCCCAATGGCGACGATCGTCGCGGGACGCCGCGTTGGTAATCCATTAATGCTCGAACCAATGTCGAAGGTCGCCGGCTCATAGCGATCAGGAAAGGCCTTCGGGCCAAGGCTTCCACGTATAACCAACGCCACTATAGCCAAGGCTACCAGACTCAGCCCTGACGGCCCGAATATAGCCGTTGATTTAGCATAGGCGGTAGGGACCCATCTGCCCTGTGCAGTTTGCACAACGGGCAATACCGCTCCAACGTGAAAGCGGCCGTTGGCGTGTAAAAATTTCTCCGTGGGGCTGTCGAACTCGATGACTTCGGTACGGGAACCCAGTGGGCCTCCGGAAAGTGCCGTATTCCAAACAGTGGAGCCTGGCGTCCCAAAACCGCCAGAGTCCCAAGCAGCCCTAACGTGAACGACCCGAACGTATCGAATGGGTACTGTGCCGGTAATCAAGCGGGAGAGGAACACTGCGCCGGGGGCCGCCCACTTGGTCAGCACGAGCAGGTACAATCCAAAAGCCCCGAGAAGGCAGAAGAAAAGCCATGCTCGCTTTAACAACATGGGGTACTCCAAATGAAATCCAGGGGGGACAAGCCCAGAGTAGTCTACATCAACCAAAAGACTGGACTTCGTTTTCTATCCATGGGCCCAAGTCAACTGTGCCGACCTTATGGTTCGGTGTATTGAGAAATCCGGCCTGCACATTGAAAAGGTTCTCCCACGAGCTGAACGGGGTTCTGTAATCAGCGGCCACGCCAGCTATGCCTCCCGCTCCGATGGATACAACCAAGTCTCCTGATAGCATCGTGCCTGTGATATGGCCTTGAACTCCTCCATAGACGGTCGCCTTAATCAACCATGCCTCAAGACCGCCGGAAAGTGCTAAGCTTAAGGTCCCAGTCGCCCCACCGCCAAAACTCCAACCACTCGTGGATTTATATTCCGCTATAACACCCACGCTAAAAGTAAGCCTTAATATCAACCCTACCTTGCCGCTCACGAGATCCGCAGTTGCAACTGCCCCGCCCTGTGCGCCCACGCTGCCATCTCCAACCACGCGCACATCAGCACTGCAAAGCTTGCCACCCTCAAAATCCGCTTTGCCTTCCAATTCCGGCGATTTTGACCACTTCCACGGAATGAAGTTGAAATAGGGATGTACGCCGGGGATAAAGTGGAAAGGTTGCTCCAGTTCCCTAAGGTCCTTCGCAAGTTTTTCAAACGCGTTTATCACCTCATCGAATTTGTTTGGGACACCAACGCTGATTGTGACCTCGCGCAACCCCTGAGGATCCGTGGCGATCCCGGGGTTTTCCACCATGTACCCATATAAACTGAGTCCGCCCTGATACCCAATCGGGTCTCTTTGCAACCATCTTCCAAGGACCGGCGAATACGTCCGGTTCCGCCCGTAATACAGTTCCGTTTCCGGATCAAATCGGTAGCCACAATAGATGATCTCATTAGCACCATAATTTGATTGCACGTCATCATCGGTGAACCACACGCCATCCGCACCCGGCGCGGTGAAGATCAGCGTATTGCCGTAGGCGTCCGTGTCGTACGCCTCAACGACCACGCCGCTGGAATCGGTGAGTGCCACCGCGCGATATAACAAATCCTGCAGCAGGTAATACGCCCCGGCGGGCAAATTCTGCGGCCCCAGTATAGTTAGGGTTGTAAGTTGAATGAGTTCATCAATATAGGTTCCCCAGAGGTGCTGCCGGATCGGGGCGTCGCTGGAGTTTCTTTCCTCCATGCACTGCCAGCCCTGCCAGATGTAATCCGTCGTGCCGTTGGGAATATTACTCGTCAAGCCGCCGTTGAAGATTGTTTTCCTGACACGCCGATTCATGGCATCGTAAACATACGTTGCGATGACAAGGCCGTCTGATACACGGTTGACCTGGATCAATCTGTTGTAGGCGTCGTAGGCGTAAATCAAGGTGCCGTCATTTTTAAGATTGCCGTTGGACGCGCCGGTTGCGCCATCATATTGGAACACAACCGGATTACTTCCCGTAAGGGTGCGTTGGGTAATTTCATTGACGTAATTGTGGTTTCTCTGATCGGTGGATTGGCTGCCACCCACGGGGATAAATGTGCTTGTTTTCCAGTTACCCAAGCCATCGAGGTTATACATTCTGCTCTGATCGGTATTGGGCAAGGTGATTGCCGCAGTGACGCTGCCGCCGCCACTTCGTGTCGTCGTGCCGTTGTGCTGAAAATGTTCGTCCAGTGCAACCATGCGGCTTTCCTGATCACAATCCGCCTGATAATGGTGTGGTCATTTTACGGCAAATCTTCGGTTTGCAAACGGCACCACAGATTTGCAAAAGTCACGGTCGGCACCGACCATCCGGAAGCCACCGAAACGGCAAGAGGACCTTATCGGCAATACCTCTTGACAACTTCGGCCTACATTTAATTGGAGTCTATCCCTATTATTACTTTGGAGAACACGCCAAAAATGTGATGGTGTCAAGCATGCCCGCGAGTGCGAACACCAGAAAATAAAGCCAGATGTAGAAAATGACTCGCAAAAAAACTCGGCCGCGCTCGCTGTCTCCACGTAAACGCCAGCGTACAATCAAGCAAAGCAATAATGTAGCCGCGCACAGCGAGATTCGCTCAATATCTGGACGCAATATCGTCAGCGCAAGGTCTTCCGAAGGCAGATGGATATAAAGCGAGGAAGAATCGATCCCTTCGGCTGCTCCACAGAGGTACTGCCAGCCGAGGAAACCAACGGTCCATGCTGCCATTCCAAGGGATGCAATCGCAATTCCCTTACCCCGGCACTTGCCGCCCTTTTCTGAGCGCGTCACTGGCACGAGTTTTTCATCCATACTGCCGCTCCTGCGCCGTTTCGGGTCGCCCTGCTCCAAGCACTTCGGGTAACAAACATCGGGTCAGCGGGTCAGTACCACTTCCGCGAACTGTAGGACGCTCCAAGCGAAGCACGCATAAATCGCCGCTCGCGCCGCAAGCCAGTCCGTTTCCGGATCGAATCGGTATCCACAATAGATGATCTCATTAGCACCATAATTTGATTGCACATCGTCATCCGTAAACCAAATACCATCAGCACCCGGCGCGGTGAAGATCAGCGTATTGCCGTAGGCGTCGCAATCGTAGGCCTCGACAATCGCGCCAGATGAATTGGCCAATGCCACAGCACGATACAGTAAATCCTGTAATAGATAGTAGGTTCCGGGTGACAGGTTTTGGGAGCCAAGTGTCGTCAGCGTGGTGAGTTGGATACACTCATCGATATAGGTGCCCCAGACATACTGGCGAACGGGGGCGTCGCTGTAGTTTCGTTCCTCCATGCACTGCCAGCCGCTCCACATGTAATCTGTGGTGCCGTTGGGAACACTGCCCGTCAGGCCGCCCTTGAAGATGGTTTTGCGCACCCGCCGATTCATGGCATCAACGCTCCGCTCCATGGTCAAGCGTCCACGGCCAACGAGTAAAAATTGGTGTTGAACCACGGAGGAATCAGAGGAACGCGGAGAGCGAC
>JAKATV010000516.1 GCA_021818565.1 Planctomycetota bacterium | reverse complement strand
ATGTTGCGGCCCTGCGTTCACCATGCCCGAGAGTAAACCACAAAATGCGCGCCAGCGCAACTCTCGCAAATGCGAATATTAAGACCGGGTTATTTTAGTTCCGGACGCCACTGGGCACTGCCGGCGGCCCCGGCGGCTTTTCCGGGGGGGGGATCGGCGCAACCAACGGACAAGGGCTTGGCGGCGGAGGGGCCAACGGCTCCCCCGGTACCACCTACGGTAATCTGGATCTGGCCCTTTACGGGGGCAGCGGCGGCGGCGGCGGCACCGGCGGCGACAGGTTGGAGGACGGCGGCGGCGGCGGCGGGGCGTTAGACATTACCGCTGCAGGCGCACTGACGGTGGGCAGTGTTTCGGCAAGCGGAGGCGCTTCGTTTTTGTTCGGCGCCGGGAGCGGTGGCGGAATTATCCTCAGCGGCAGCACCGTGTCCGCTTCGGCGGCGGATGCGGTTGGCGGCCTCGGCGGCGACCTCGGCGGCGGCGGCGGCTTCGGCGGCGGCGGCTTCGGCGGCTTCGGCGGCGGCGGCCGAATCCTCGTCCAGTCAGCTTCCGCTAACCAATCCACCAGTTTCGCGGATGTGGGTAACGGCGTGCTCACCAGCGAGCAGATCGCACAATTCGAGTCGCCGCTTTCGGCTCCATCCAACATTGATTTCGGCCAGGTGCGGACCGGCACTACCGCCGTACAGAATCTTTCCTTCGCCAATAGCAGCACCGCCACCATTACAGGCCAATATACACCGGCGTTGCCCTCCGGCATGTCCGGCCATTCAGGCACGTTTTCACTGGCCGGGGGCCAATCCAGCATGTCCGCCATTTCTTTTGCCCCCATTTCACGCGGCACCTATAGCGGTACCGTCAGCTATAGCTCCAATGTGGTCGTTGGCAGTGTCGCTATCACCGGCACCGCCGTCGGGCCTGTATTCTCCACCAATGTCGGTACCGCGCCCCTGACGATTATTAACGTCGGCAAGACTGCTCCCGGATTGGCCGCCACGTTTGATCTGAAAATCACCAACACCAGCACCGATGATGTCAATGGCACAAATTTAGCCAATTTAACGCTGGAAAGTGAAAACATCACCGGCCCGACCGCCAATGCTTTTTATGTTGTGCCGCTTACGCAAAATGTTCTCGGCAACGCCGCTGCGGATTCCCCACTGGGAAATTCTACGGATTTGTCGATTGTATTTAATCCCATCACCGATGGCAGCTTTACCGATTACCTTACCATTACCACTGACCAAGGTGCCCCGCTGGGAGATGTGGGGCAACAGTTCACCTACGAACTCACGGGCACCAGCAGCGGCACTCCAACCCCTGAACCCGCCACGCTGGCCCTGCTGACACTGGGTGGTTTAGCATTGCTGATGGTTCGACGTAGGAAGCACCGTGTGTGAGCACATCCAGGGTGATTTCTCCGGTCACGGTGATCGGATAGGAATGCCTTTTTCAAGGCTTCGCCAAGGATTATGATTTTCGATGCCGTAAGGCGGTATTTTCATGCCAAAACGGTACCAAAACAGTAGAAGTTCCTACGCCACTGCAACTTCATTCCGCGGCTCTAATTCCACTTTGGTTCGCAGGTGTACATTAAGTGCATCGAGAATCTTCATGGCGCGTTCAAGCGTGATCCCGAAATACTCGTTCCGCTCATCGCGTGACACCTGCGATTCGTGCACCTCAAGGCGCTTGGCCAGTTCGCGCTGTGAAATCCCCTGGGCAATGCGCAAGGCAATCAGCAGATGGCCCAAGCCGCGAAGATTGTCGAGTTCTTCAAATTCGCCGCGTTTCAGACGTTCATAGCTCTCAACTTCTTCTTTCAGTTGGAGATGAAATGACTCCATCGGATCTATCACGCGATTGATTTCCTCGGTCGTAATTCTACAACGAGACCGTCACAAATAACACCGGTACGACGCAAGGCAGCATCACTATAGAACTCAAAGGCGACCAAATTGGGAACCTTGATAACGTCTGGTACAATGAATTCACTTCGCCCCCCTATACGCCTCCGACCGTTGTGTACTCCGGAGGCAACACCTATCTCACCTATAGCCGTGGTGACAATAGCGGCGTTGACATCTTCAATGGCCAGAGCGGCCACTTTGGCTATGGCATCTTAGGTGGTACGGGCCAACTGCTTGAAACCGGCTCTCCGGATGTTCTCAACAAATCATGGGGACTCACGACGCCCAACGCCGGTATCGGCTACAATCAGCCGGCTCTGACCATTGACTTAAACACGACAACACCTTCCACCGGGCCTTACACATATGTGCTGGTGAATGCCGTCGTGACGCTGAGCGGCACAAACAGCACCGCAGTGGATTGGCAGGAAATTACGGTCGCGGCCGGGGATCAGCCCCCCATTGATCTCACCGACGCCGAATCAGCCGCGCTGATCTTGGATAGCGCTTCCTACTTCATCAGTTCTTCGCAAATTCCGTTGGATGAACTGAATAATACGTATTACCCGGCGAGCAATCCGCTGTGGCAGCCGATTCCAGGAATTACCGACGGCATCTCTATCGGATCCGGTAGCCAAGTGCAATCGAACCCAGTTCCCGAACCTGCATCACTGGCGCTGCTGGCTTTGAGTGCCGCGGGCTTGCTGCTGCGACGGCGCAGCACTGGCAGCCGTGGTTAACGGCGTGTCCGCACCGCGTATCGCTACAAAGCGCCAGCGGCGGGGCCGGGGGGGGGCTACTGTAGGCTATTTTGTCATGCCCACCGGCGGAAGTGGTGTATCACTTCGAACAAACGTAACCGTTCACAGGCCGAACGCATAGATCAGGCGAGAAATGAGGTGCGGTTTGAGTTGCGTGGATTACATGATGACCGGGACTAAGGATGTCGCAGGCAGACAAGCCTTGGGGCGAGTTTGGCGATGGCGGGTTCCCGGCAACTGGTCAGGCTCGCAGTGGCGTGAGGAAATAGCGGCAGAGGTGGCGTTGGCGGTGGTGGAACTCACGGGGGCGAGGACGGCATCGGAACCCCAGCAGGGTACCCGCCACCGCCAAAGCAGTATTCAGAACAAGGTGCGGAATCGTTACCGTCAGGAATGGACTTTCAGCAGGCACATCGCCGGCCCGATGGTTACTGAGCCGACGGATTGCGACCACCCGGACCAGGAAAGTTTACACATAAGGCTCCAGACTGCGATGTCGGCACTTTCCGCACAGGATCGCTGGTTAATGCAGCGGCTTTACTGGGAAAAATGCACGGAGTCTCAGATAGCTGCGAAAAGAAGAGTCAGCGTGCAAGCGATTTCTAAGCGCAAGCAGCGGATTTTGCGCCATTTACACGGCGTGCTAAAAATTTTTGAGGATGAGGGTTGATAAAATGGGTTCAGATGGAATTATAATAATAGCGAGTTCGTTGTGAGCTTGGCAGGCCGAAAGGCCGTGAACGGTTACGCACAATCCTCCAATAACGCGAGTCTGATGGCTGACGCGATCGGGTCTGGTGCGGATACGTGCGAACTCGGTGCTGGTGCGCGTCCGGGATATGTGATTGCGCCGTATCCTTGGCGACGCGGGTGCTGGTCGGAGGCGTGGCCGGATATTCCTGTTGCCTCGACCGCGATCATGTACACAAACACGTTCCCCCACCCTGCCGCGTTGGCATGGCGGGTTTTTGGAACCATAGATTCTCACAGGAGGAACGATCATGTGGTTCTCACGTTATCAACCAAATCGGGCGCGTCGGGCGCTCACTGCGGCGCTGGCGGCAGGTCTCGCAATCATCATGGCACCTCGGTCGAGCATTGGAGGCATCGAGGCTTGGACCACCGACGTGCCCATTCCACAGGGGAGTTGGAACGACTTTGAAGTACAATTTTGTGGCAACATGACAGATTATATCCAATTGAGCGCATCGGACGCTAATACAAACCCGTTCCAGAACGGTACCCTGTCAACTTCCTACAACTCTACCCCAACCGCGTCCTGCCCAAGTGGGACAACAACGGCAACATTTGCCGGCGGCACCGGATCTTATGGAAATGGCTCAACTTGGGAGACAGGCAACACAGCTGCGACCAGCAATGGAACAACTGCGCACTTCGGTATCCTCAATAGCGCATCTAGTGAGTCAACTGGACAGAACTGGCTGGAAGCAGACGGTGCCTTATATATTCCCGTTCCCCCCGGCACGCCACCAATACATTTTCCTATCTCTAACCCTACGCCAACTTGGCCCTTCCCTCACTTCCCTAGCGGTCCCTCCCCCATCGGCCCCTGGATCATATCGTATATTCAGGACACCACCGGGGTAGGCCAGTGGTCCGAGTTGCCCGAGCCGACGACCGGCACAAGCGCTTCACCACTTGACATCACGTTGACCAACAATGGCTCAACACCAATGACATTCAATAACTACGGGTATTTTCTCAGCCCAACATTCATACCATTGGACAACCTCAACTTCACCGGTGAGCCACCTCCAGGGCAACTTAATTCACCGTTTACCGTGCTGCCAACGCCACCGTCGTTGTCGGCAGGCGGCAGTGAAGTGGTAGCAGCCACTCCGGAGCCGTCGGAATTGGGTCTGTTGGTGTTGGGTGGATTAGCACTGCTGGCCCGTCGGCGTTGGTTGCGGGCCGGATAAGATGGGATGTTGCCGCCACCAGTAAAGTGGAAAACGGCGTGCTCGGAAGAGGCTTGCTGGCTATGGGGGTAAATGATGGGCTGGTGGGCATTGTAGGTGTGTCGGTATGAGTTCCCCACTTGCGGAGGACAGTTGGGGCCTACCGACTGGTAGTTTGCATTGTCCACCGATTATGGCGGGCTTGCCGTGAATTTGCTTTGCGGTTCGTGGACGCCAGAGATCGATTGGCGAAAAGAGTGCTGGTGTCTGGTGGAAAACCTCCGCGCTCTGCGGCGACCATGAACCGCAAAAATCACCGTGAACACCAGAGGCTGTGCGGCCACAATCCATAAAAATGTCATCATATTTTCTGACTCCATTTGGACGCATAATACATCCCCAGCCCGAAACACAATGTCCGGTATTACTGTGGAGCAATTACATTTATCTTGTTCACACTTCCCGTAGTGATGTTTATCGGACAGACTGGCAGGAGATGTTTAGAAATTGCGCCGTATCACGCTGCCTTGGATAAACGGCGGCACTGAAAACACTGCTTACCGCTGATACGGGCATAATCACATCTAATCCTAGTCAGTACAAGGGATTCATTCAATTGTGCCTGCCATACAGTTGATGACCGCGAACTTTGTTGCAGACACAATGCAGAAATGGCTGTCTTTGCGTCATTCACGGCGGTAGACGGAAGTCTTAACACCATTTCAACGTCGCGCGTGACCATATCGGCGGTCAGCGTGTGGGTCATGGCCGCTAATAACTGCCGCAGTTGATAAACCGGCATGTTGGGCAGTTCATCAGCTAGATTAGTCAGTCGTTTTATCACGGCATCGACAATATCATCCACATTTTCCGTCTGATGGATACTAGACTGTTGGACCTGCGTGATGCGTATATTGATCTCTTGTTGCTCATTTTTTAGCGCCATTATTTTATCCT
>JAKATV010000162.1 GCA_021818565.1 Planctomycetota bacterium | reverse complement strand
GGGCACTCCCGCACCGTGGCGTCCATGTAGCCACCAGAAAGAAGCTGCATGAAAGACGCAAAACGCGTTGATTTTACAGCGCATTATTGCACTGAAAACCAGCGGGTTTTACTGGAACATCCGTCAAAGAGCGGTCCTGTTCGTAGCGTTAAAGTCCCCGGATCCTTTATTGCGATACTGTTGAGGAGTCGTGCCCAGTTCGCGGCGGAAGACCACCGCCAGGTGCGTAGGGCTGGAGAAGCCGGCGGCATAGGCAATGCGTTTCACCGGCAAACGTGTTTCACGCAGCATCCGCTGGGCTCGCGCCAAACGGCAGGCCGTTAATTCCTCCAACACATTTCGACCACGTGCGGACAGGAAATGCCGCGACAGCGTTCGGCGTTGAATTCCCAACGCGCGGGCAATGTCATGCACCGACAAATTTCGATGGCTCTGGTTCCAAATCAGATGTAGCCCCGCATTGACAATGGCATCCTGTGTGGGCACGGTATGGGTCGCCGGAGGCTTTCCGGCTTGGCGAGCCTCGGTGGCCTCACCGTTTCCCAGGGCAATGGCCAGCGCCCCCAGGGTTAAAAGGGCCAATTCCCGGGGCGAACCGCTTGGGTTCTTGCGAGTAAATTCGATAATCGCATCCATGCTTTCGGCCAGACGCTCGGGTGTTTTGATCGTGCGGACCAGATTTGCCGGCGAAATAAGCCCGGTGGTCTGCCACATGTGCGGTATCTGGCCGTTGAAAGATAAATACACCTCGGCCCAACCGGTTCCCGCAGTGGGACGGTACCGGTGCCATACGTCGGGAAGCAGCAGCAATGCTGTTCCCGCTTTAATGTTGGCGCGACCGGTAACGTGTGATTCAAACTCTCCCGACCCCGAATAGATGTAAACAAGTTGGTACTCCGGCAGCACCCGGCCGGTTTCCCACGTGAACATGTACATGCGCGGGTGTGCGGTATGCGGATAGCGTTCAAAGGGCCTATATTGTTCGCGCCCCGCACCGGTAAGATACAATCCGGTAGCCATCGCTGCGTCGTCCACCGGAAAATAGATGGGGCGTTCAATGTCATTTTTCATAGATCATGTAACCCAATAAGAGGATAAATCGTGCTGATAATTATGATTTTATATTAAAAATAAGATGTCAAAAAATCAATAGAACTTGTTGTTGACTTGGTGCCCAAAATCGTTAGCATACCGCATGAAAGAATGGCGGAGTGTTGGTTGGGTACCCCCGGCGTACCGGCCGGCAGATGCGGAAATATCCCGGTTCTTGGAGCCGTGCCCGGCAGTTGTAGTAGTCTTACTGCTGTTTTCCGTGCAGCGTTCAGGTTTTCAGGGCCGCTGTTCTTCTTATTGCTGTTTCAATAGGTTTTGCTCTAAAAGCTATGGAGGCTGTTTTGAATACCGGCTCAGGTACAAATTGGTTTGCGGCCGTGGCGCTGCATTGGACAGGTGGCTTGGCTTCCGCGAGTTTTTATCTGCCGTTCCGAGGAGTAAAGCGCTGGAGTTGGGAAACCTACTGGCTGGTGGGCGGGTTCTTCAGTTGGATTGTCGCGCCCTTATGTTTCGCGTGGCTCCTGGTGCCGGATTTCTGGCAGGCCATTCATGCCGCCAGCGCCTCAACGATTTTCTGGACCTATTTTTTCGGGGTGCTCTGGGGGCTGGGAGGTCTGACTTTCGGCCTGACCATGCGGTATCTGGGCATTGGCCTGGGCATGGCTATTGCCCTGAGCTATTGCGCGGCGTTCGGCACGCTGATGGTTCCAATATATGACGGACAATTTGGTAATCTGGTGACTCATCTGTATGGTCAGGTTATTCTGCTGGGTGTGCTGGTATGCTTGGCGGGGATCGCGGTCAGCGGCATGGCCGGGATGTCCAAAGAGCGGGAACTTCCGGAGGATCAAAAACAAAAGGTGGTCAAGGAATTCAACTTCAAAAAAGGAATTATGGTGGCCACCTTTTCCGGCATTATGAGTGCCTGCTTTAATTTTGGCCTCACCGCCGCAACGCCGATTAAGAATACCGCCAAAGTCTTATTGGCGACGCATCATGCCAGCAACATGTGGAATGGCCTGCCATCCCTGGTGGTTCTGCTCTGGGGTGGATTTACCACTAATTTTATATGGTGCCTGATTCTGCATTTGAAAAATCGCAGCGGTCGGCAATATCTGGCCGCAACTTCCGCGCCGGAGGAAAATCGGATCGTCACGGGTCTTGATGGGCCGGGTTATTCCGAGCCAGTGGGTAATATCGAATTACCCTCTAATCGGGTGCCTCTGTTGAATAACTACACCCTTTCCGCGCTTGCCGGTGTCACTTGGTATTTCCAGTTCTTCTTCTATACGATGGGCCAGACCAAAATGCCGGAAGCGGGCAAATTCTCTGGTTGGACGCTGCACATGGCAAGCATCATTATTTTCGCCACGCTTTGGGGCGTGATACTTCATGAGTGGAAAGGTACCAGCAAAAAAACCCACGCGCTTATTACCGGCGGAATTATCGTACTGGTGCTTTCCACGATTATTGTCGGTGTAGGCAACTATCTGAAAAAGAAAACACCCGCGAAGCCGGCCAAGCCGACCGCCGCTTTGGTTGTGCCGCAGCACACGGCATAATCGTGGTTTCACCCATCGTATTTTAACCCCCGGCGTTAGCGCTGATACAGCGGCAAATAATGGTAGGGTACGCATAACGCCAGCACCGCCATGGCCGTCGCATAAGCTTTGGACCCTTGCTGCTCAATGCCGTCCTTGGGGGTCCAGGAGCCATTGCTATTTTGTAAGTGAATTAATTCATGGCGGATAGTACCGTAAATCTGCTGGTAATATTTGCCACCCAATTCATTGGCCGCCTGACTGCAATAATAGACCGCATAAAAATAAAAATTCTCATTGGGTGATAGCGGATGATTCAATAAAAAATCTCCGCCCGCGATGGCCTGGTGTGAATTTCTCTGGCCCATAAGTTCTAACGCCAGAATTCCGGTACCCGTGCGTGCGCGCCCTGGGGGGCCGCCCGGCTGATACGCGAAGCCGCCATTGACGTTGGCATCGCGCAGCACGAACGCGATACCATTTTTGATCGCCGCCGCGGGAATGGCCGCTCCGCAGTCCGCCGCGCCCCGCAGGGCCATGAGTTGCCAGCCCGTGCAGGAAATATCCGCATCCGTTGCCGTGGGCTGATACCGCCAGCCGCCCGCAAAAATGCCACGCGAATTTTTTTGTGCCGCAAGAATTAGCGCCACCGCCTTGGCTAAAACCTTTCCAATACGCTTGCGCAACGTCGGATTTGCCACACCATACGCCTCGGAGAGCATCACCGTGGATATGCCGTGATCATACATGGTGCCGCCGGGCACAGTGATGTACCCATCGGGGAGTTGGTGCTCCAGCACCCAGTTGATGCCCCGATCAATGACCTGATGGTGGGGCCCGGTGCCCGGAGTGTATCCGCGCGCTAAAAATGCCATCACCGCCAGAGATGTCACGGCGGGGCGGTCATTGCGGTTGCAGGGGAATGTTCCACTGGTTTTCTGATGTTTCGTCAGCCACCCAAGCCCATGGGCGATCGCGCTTTTTACATACACCGCAATGGGGCGTTCTGCCTGCACTGCGGTTACGTTCAGCGAAAGACCGGCCGAGATAATTGCAATCGCAGCCAGGACGACCGGCCGCCGATAGCGGATACGTTTGATAAATCCTGTCTGTGGTAATGGTGAGCAAAAAATCATCGCACCCGCATTTCTGAAAGCCGGATGTAATAGTCACGCACCATGCGTTTATAGCCGGAGGGAATATTTTGCCGCGCTGTATTTAACAATTGTTGCTTGGCCAGTGGGCCTAGATTGCTCCACTGGGCCGGACTGATTCCCATAGCCAGTACCGGCTTGGGCGGTGCGCCCGTGGGGCCGCCGGGGCCGGTCATGCCGGTGGGGTTGCCGCTTAAGCCTTGGCCTGCCGCACCGGGGGTGCCGGCCTGACCCGCCATGGCCACACCCTCACCGCTACCGCCGGTCGGTGCGCCCGGATTGCCATTTGCACCTTGCGTATTCATGGTTTCTCCCGCCGCTCCAAGGGATTGCGCCGCCTGTTGTGCCGCCTGTGAATTCCCCTGCCCGGCCTGCTGTTGGGCCTGCAGGGCATTTTGTACCTGTTGGGCGGCGGACATAATTCGCTGGTAGGAACTTTGGCCGGTCTGGGCTTGTTGGTTGCCGCTGGGGCCGTTATTGCGATTCGCCGGCTGCTTGTCTGCGCCTTTGCCGTCGGCTCGGTTCTGCTGCTGGATTTGTCCGGCAATCATGTTTTTATATTGCGGTACATTCCGCATTTCCGGCGAATGCAAGGCCCCATTTAAATCATCCAAGGCAATCCGTAAGTGTTGTAGAGCAGATTGCTGATGTTCCACGGCTGCTGCCTGGTTTAATTTGCCAAGTGCCCGTGCGGAATCTTTTTGGTCACGTGTTCCTGATTGCATCTGCCGACGCGCTTGAGCAATATCTGAATTTAAATCCGGTGCGCCGGTCTGGGTTTGGTGCTCTAGCTTTTTGGCAAGCGCTGCGGCTTGCGCAATTTGAGCGGCAATCTTCCGGGCATTTTGTGCCTGCTGCCCCGGATTTACCGCGGGTGCGGCAATCTGAGCCATCAATTGTCTTGTCTTTGCGGCCAACTGTTGCTGCTGTTGTGCCAGTTGCGTGGCATTGCGGGCCAACTGCTGGAGTTGTCCGCTTTGGCCGGCGTGTGTTTGGGTGTGTGCCAACTGCTGCTGCACCGCGTTATTCATAAATTGCTGGGCACGTTGCAGCGACGCCGAGGCCTGCTCCGCATTCTGATCCGCCGCCGCCCGCATGGCCGCCTGAGCCTGCGTCATGGCGGCATTGAGGTTTTGAGCTTCCGTCGGCGTGGGAGCCTGGTTGAGCATTTTTTGGGCCAATTGATTCATTGCACCGGCTGCGCGCTGCAGGGCGTTGGTTTGCCGCACGGGTGAGGTATTGCTTGGAGGATTGGTTGCCGCATTGATATGCGAAAGTTGATATTCATTGGCCAGTGCCGCCTGATGAGCCTGCCGCTGTTGCGGCGTGGGGGGCTGCGCCGCGTGATTTAAATTAGCGGCGGCTTGTTGCAGACTGCGGGCAATGTTGTTCTGGCCTTCCAAGGCCGCCGGCCCTGCATGTTGCCGCAGATTGCTCACTACAGCATTCATCACTGGTTCATTGGGCAAATTCGGTTGTGCCTGATCCGCGGATTTGGCTGATGTTTCAAGGGCTTTAATGTGCTTATTGAGCTGCTGCTGCTGGACGGCAAGCTGCGCGATCCGCGTTTTTGCTGACTGGGCGTGTAATTGCTGCTGGAGCGTGGCGGTCGCTTGCTGCTGAGCGGAGATAATTTGTCCCAGTTGATTTTTCAAGCTCGCCATGGTGGGTTGCACCTTTGCGGCTACCGGCGTTTGCAGCGCCTTGTGTTGCTGCAGGAGTTTGACGAGCTGGCGATGTAATGTCCGCTGCTGACGCCGCACGTTGGGTGAATTCGGTTGTTCGGTCATTTTTTTCGCTAACGCCCGTTGTCGC
>JAKATV010000176.1 GCA_021818565.1 Planctomycetota bacterium | reverse complement strand
GCGACCACCATTATTGAAGGTGCCGGCAAAGGCGACGCCATCAAGGGCCGCATTGAACAAATCAAGAATGAAATCGATCGCACCACCAGCGACTACGACCGTGAGAAGCTGCAGGAACGTCTGGCTAAATTGGCCGGCGGCGTGGCGCTGATTAAAGTCGGCGCGCCAACGGAAGCGGCCATGAAGGAAAAGAAGGCCCGCGTTGAAGACGCCCTTCACGCCTGCCGTGCCGCGGTGGAAGAAGGCATTCTCCCCGGCGGCGGCGTAAGCGTGCTAAGGGCAATTCCTTCCATCGATAAACTCAAGCTCGATGGCGATGAAAAGATCGGTGCCGATATCGTCAAGCGGGCGCTGTACGCTCCGATCAAACAGATTTCTGAAAATGCCGGCATTGACGGCAGCATCGTGGCGCAAAAAGTTCAGGAATCCAAGGAAACCAACTTTGGTTTCAACGCGTTAACCCATGAATACGGCGATATGCTCAAAATGGGCGTCATTGTTCCAACCAAGGTTGAACGCACCGCCCTGACCAACGCCGCATCCATCGCCAGTTTGCTGTTGACCACCGATGCCGTTATCAGCGATCTGCCCAAGAAGGATGACAAGAAGTCGGGCGCTGGCGACCATTCCGACGAGTATTGAAAAGTGTAACTCAACGCTCCGGTTAAGGGGACAACCTCCGATCCCGGACGTTTTTTACATATAGCCCGCGCCGCCCGGACATCCGGACGCGCGGGCTTTTTTTGTTTTGTTATGCGGTTTCTCCGCACCGGTTCGCTCCATATCGCTATTTCTCGCGGTACCAGCGAACTATGGCTTTTCCAGCAGCGCAAACGCCGCATTGGCCGCTTGCAACGCTTCCGCCAGGGTGGGGGCGGTGTGGATGATATGACCCACCTTGCGGTCACACAAATGGGTTCAATATTTGAAGTGATCCAAATTTTCGGCCGTGTTGGAGATCTTCTGTATACAGCACATCACATTGCCCTTCTATCGCCGCCGCAACAATCAGCGAGTCGTACCATGACAGTCCTCCCCGGCCGGCCAGTTGTAGGGCCGCCTCGTACAGTCCCGGCGAGGAGTGAACCGCCAGCAGCGGAATAAATACCGTGGCCAGATAATCTTCCGCATCGCCCTTAGTCATCGGTTGGGCAAACCGGCGCAGAGCCACGTTAAAAAACTCCTGCACCACCTGGTAGCTGACGACACCCCGCTGTGTGGTGATGGCCTTTTTAACTAACTCCAAGGCATGTTGACGCTTTTTCTTGGCGGTATCGTCGAAGGTGTAGACAAAAATATTGGTGTCAAGAAAGTATCTATCTGGCATTGCGTTCATCCCGCGTGAAGTGCCGTCCGGAGCGAACATTTTCCAGTCGTTTCATCAGCATGTCCATATTGTGCCCGGTGCGGGAATGGGCGGTATATTGATCCAGCCATTCCCGGAAGATTTGGTTGAGGGTTTTCTTCTGGGATCGGGCCAGTCTCCTGGCCTCTTCAATCGTGTGTTCATCAGCGCTAAGTGTAATGTTTTTCATACGGAGTTAGTGTACACAATTGTAGTGTGAATGGCAATAAGATTCCCGCGACTGATTCCCACGCCCTGGAAAGAAAATATCCTGCCGCAGCAAGGGCGCTGATCTGAAATTGCATCATAGCCACGCACTTCGGTGATCTCCGCCGGATAAACGTTATATGGGACTATTGGACACAAACAATATCCAAGCATGAATCCGATGATATGGGGTGTATCAGGCGTTCTGCAGCAGTGCAAACGCGGCGTTCGCCGCTTGCACCGCTTCGGCCAGTGTTGCTGCGGTGTGGATCATGTGGCCCATCTTACGGCCTGGCCGTGGTGTTTTGCCATACAGGTGGATCATGCCCCGGCCATCGGCCAGAACCTTGGCGAAATCCGGTTCGCCGTGCGCCCATAAATCGCCCAGTAAATTGGTCATCACACCGGGCTGCACGGTGTGAATTTCCGGCAAAGGAAGGCCGCAAATGGCGGCAATGTGCATTTCAAACTGACTGCGACTGGCGGCGCGCATGGTAACATGCCCGGAATTATGCGGGCGGGCCGCCAATTCATTAATAAAGACATCTCCATCCGGAAGGATAAACATTTCCACCGCCAGCAGGCCCACCACGCCCAACGCCTCCGCCGTGCCGCGGCCTAGCTGAATCGCCTTGGCCACCGTAGCAGGTGGGAAATCGCCGGGCATGCGGGTTTGAAATAAAATCCCGCGCCGATGTTCATTTTGAAAGACCGGGAAATGCGTCATGCGGCCATCCGCCGACCGCGCCACGATAACCGAGGCTTCAGCCACAAAGTCAATGCCGGCTTCCAGCACCAGTGGCGTGGATCCCAAGGCTTCCCAGACATCCGCGGATTCTTCAATGGAATGCAGCCACCGCTGGCCTTTGCCGTCATAACCGCCGCGCGCGGTCTTAGCTACAATCTTTTTGGCTCCACCAGCCAATAGGGTCTCCGCCGCTTCGTTCATTTGTTTCGGAGATTCCGCGATGGCAAACGGTCCGACTGCCAGACCATGATCACGGAGAAACAGTTTTTCCAGCCGCCGATCGCGTACCGTCCGCTGCACCTCGGCAGACGGTGCGACGCGGCAGGAGGCATTGGCGGCGGCTTCCAGGGCCGCCGGATCAATGGATTCCGCTTCTACGGTCACCACCGCGCTTTGCCGCGCCACCCGCGCGGCGGTGGCCGGTTCACCGGGATCGGCAATCAGGTGATGATCCGCCCAGCGCCGGGCCGGATCGGTTTCATGGCTGGAAACGCAAAACGTGCGATAACCCATACGTTTGGCGGCTTCGCACAACATGGACCCAAGCTGCCCGCCTCCCAGCACGGTAATATGGTCCGGCGGAAGAATTAGCTTGTGCGCGATGGATTCAAGTTGTGGCTTCATGGGCACCTGTTTGATTTTCTAATAAAAAAAACTGGCTCAGGTCAAACTTACTCTGGCATCGCAGTTCCGCCATCTAATGTTTCACCTCGCACTTTTTCGGTAAGGGATGTGCGATAGGCGTTATAGCGATTGCGAATTCCTTCATCGGATAATCCTAATATTGCCGCCGCCAGCAGTGCGGCGTTAATCGCCCCAGCTTTGCCGATTGCCAATGTTCCCACCGGCACGCCGCCGGGCATCTGCACGATTGAAAGCAGGGAATCCAACCCATGAAGGGCGGCACTTTGAATCGGTACTCCCAATACCGGCAAAATCGTTACCGCGGAAATCATACCTGGTAAGTGCGCTGCTCCGCCGGCACCGGCAATAATTACGCTTATTCCCCGCCCTGCCGCCTGTTGGCCGTAAGCGATCATATCCACCGGCATCCGATGGGCTGAAACCACTTTGGCCTCAAAGGGTATTTCCAGCATGGCCAGCGTTTCTGCCGCATGTTGCATGGTGGGCCAGTCCGATTTACTTCCCATCACAATGCCCACCAGAGGCCTTGGAGACGTTTTTGCGATTGTCATAACTACTCCCAGCAAGCCGCCGTCCCGGCGCGCCGGGACCGATTCGCGTTCGTCAGCAATTCAGAGTACTATACCATTTTTCCCCAATCGCGGCCCGCCAAGTTAGGTTACGGGTTACAGGGGACAGTTTACGGCGAGAACTGTAAATTGGCAGGGTTACCTGCCCAGACGAATAGCAGCGACGATGCTTCCGGAAAATGCCAGATGCCAGATGCTAAATCCTAAGTGCGAGATGCCAACTCCATGCAATTACTGCCCAATACTACATAGAATGGATGTACTGTTAAAAGCTAACTAACTTCTCGTCCCCCCATTCGCTGGATATATTGGCGCTTTTGTGGGAAAATGAATGGGTGGAATCGGTTAAGCCCTCCGGACCACCGGGGTTCGGAATCTGAAATTAACCGATTTACGGAGAATTTATTTGACACGCAGCGCGTGGGCGGATAAAAAGCACCCGATTTAACCGCGGGGCGGATGTCTTGCTTTGGAGGCTATTGCATGAAGCGGTACGCGGCACTTTTACTTATTGTTGGCGCAGCGGCGATGTTGCCGATGTTGGCGGGATGTCAAACTCTCACCGACACACCGGGACAAAACGCGGTTCGCGTTGACCACGCCATGGCAACCGATTGGCTTCAGGTTCCGGATAATGCCGAGCAAATTCTGATGCTGAATCGGCCGACGCAATTGTCTGACAAACCTGTACCGTCGCAATAACGGGTTTTTGCCTGTTTATTCGCGTCGCAAAAGGTGTCTGACCAGCGGTCGCCGGACGTAGCATCCTTTCTACTTTTACGTCGGGTGGTCGAGATTTTTGGACGGATTTCATGACGTCTTGCCTTGGCGATTGTCACACGCAAACCAATGCCGCTAAGTTTTATTGGCCGGTTTTCATTTTTGAGCCGATAATGATTGGGTTGGCCCAATAGGCGGATCGCCGATTGTAAGAATCGGCTGTATCCGGCGGTGGTCATCGATGCCCCCGCTGCCATGCGGATTGGATGTGTTGTTATTAGCAGGCATTTTTGTTGCCGAGGGGTTTCTCTAATGATGAAACGTTTTTTTCTTTTACCGTTAGCGATCGCCGGCTCCTTGTGGCTTGGCGGATGCAGCAGCCAAAATAGCTCGTCCTCCGCTATCAGCCATTACGTTCACGGTCAGTTGGACGCTGAAAGTGGAAAGACGCAAAAGGCCTTGGCTGAATTGACCCAGGCGATCAAACAGAATCCCAATATGGTGTTGGCGTATGAAGCCCGTGGCGATATTTATCGCAAACAGGGACAAGTGCATAACGCGATTCACGATTATCAGCACGCGGTAAAATTAAATCCCAAAAGCTTCCACGGCTGGTATGAACTGGGCGTAAGCTATCAGGCGGTGCATAACTTTCAAAGTGCCGTTGCCGCTTATCAGCACTCGTTACAGGTTGAACCGAAAAATCCCAACGCTACGATGAATCTCGCAGTGGCATACGCCCAGACCGGGCAACCAATTTTTGGAATTATTTATGGTCGCCGTGCGCTGGCCAACGGCGCACAGTCATTTTCGTCGCTGGCCAATCTGGGTGCCATATACGCCGAGGCCGCCAATGTGGACCCGCATTATGGTCGAAAAGCTCTGCATTATTTCAAATCCAGCCTGGAGTTAAAGCCCCATCAATCCGCGATATATCTGGACATGGCGGCGGTGTATCTTAATAGCAAGCAGTATGCCATGGCATCGCGGGTGCTCAAGACCGCCGGAAAACTCGCTCCGTCCGCATTGGTGCAGGAGCGGTTGGGGTACGCCTATTACCGCATGGGCAATTTGCCCCAAGCCAAAGTGGCTTACCACGCGGCGTTGAAGCTGGATGCCAATTATGCACCCGCGCTTAATGGCCTGGGCGTTGTAGATATGGCCATGGCTTTACAATCACAGGGTGGTGATCGGGCGATGCGCCGCCAAGCCGTCGCCTACTGGCGTAAGAGTCTGGAACTCAATCCGGATCAGCCGCTGATTGAAAAGTTGGTCAAGCATTTTTCGCACTCGTCGCAATAGATTGGGACGGCAAAAATACAAGTCCCTGCTATTT
>JAKATV010000492.1:4477-5604 GCA_021818565.1 Planctomycetota bacterium | reverse complement strand
AAATATGCGCTCCGTGGCCTTGCCCAGATAATAATCTTCCTGGGGCGGCTTGCCGACAATGGTGGTGGGGTAAATCGGATTCCGCCGATGCGTTATGGCCGTAATATTGAATACCGGATATTGATCAGCCAGAGGAGAATAAAACCCGGTATGATCGCCAAACGGCCCTTCAAGAACCGTCTGATTCGGATCGACATACCCCTCTATTACAAATTCACAATTGGCGGGCACTTCCAGCGGAACGGTTTTGCAGGGTACCAAGTCCAACCCGCGGCCCAGCAGAAATCCGGCAAAAATATGTTCATCAATCCCGGGCGGCAACGGGGCCGTAGCGGCATAGGGTAAAACACTTTCTCCGCCGAGCGTAATGGCCAGCGGGCAGGGCTTTCCCAGTCTGGCCCACGCCCTGAAATGCCGTGCGCCGTCATGGTGTGTATGCCAGTGCATGGCGGTCAATTTCTTATCGAAAATCTGCACGCGGTACATCCCAAGATTCCGCGCCCCGGTTTCCGGATGCCGTGTAACCACCTGGCCCAGGGTAATATATTTTCCGCCATCTTTGGGCCAGCATTGAATCACGGGCAAGCGCGTAATATCGGCATCATCGGTATGCACCACTTCCTGGCACAATCCCGGCCCGGCACGAACTTTGGGGCCATAACCCGCCAGTTTCAGCAGATCCAGCCCCTTTTTCATCTTATCCATCAACCGCGCCGGCAACTGCGGCTGCGTTAAATCCGCAATTCGCTGGGCTAACGCATCAAGACTCTCACATCCCAGGGCGGCATGAATGCGGCGATAGGATCCGAACGTGTTAATCGCCAGGGGAAAATCCGAACCTTTCACGTGTTCAAACAGCAACGCCTGATTCACCGCTGGAGTTCCATGGCGGGGGGCTTTTGCCGCAAACGGCGCATCGCCCGCCGGATAGTGCCCGTCCCGTGTGGGCGCTTTGCTCACCCGGTCGGCAATTTCCGCCACCTCCAGCACGGGATCAACAGGGGCGGAAATTTTCCGCAGTTCTCCCATCTTGTCCAGTTCAGCTAGAAAATCTCGCAAGGTTTCGTAGGGCATTATCCACCAAATCAACAAACCACGAAGTGATCATAATAGTTCACTTTCATCTC
>JAKATV010000492.1:0-4467 GCA_021818565.1 Planctomycetota bacterium | reverse complement strand
GAATCGGGATGGCGGCACAGATTTATCATTGTGACGGAAATTATCCCATCGGCTAAACTAGAGTCTGAAAAAGTATTGGAGCAATGTAAATGACTGATTCAGCCTTGGACAACTTCGCCGCCGCCATGCACACCTTGCGCACCGGGGTGGATCATATTTATTCCGAAAAAGAATTACAGAATCGACTTATGAAGGCCGCAAAAGAGGGTCGGCAGTTGCGGATTAAACTCGGTATGGATCCCACGGCCCCGGATTTACATTTAGGGCACGCCGTGGTGCTGCGAAAATTGCGACAATTTCAGGATTTGGGGCACCGGGCGGTACTGATCATTGGCGACTTTACCGCGATGATCGGCGATCCAACGGGCAAAAAGAAAACGCGGCCCGTGCTTTCGGCACAACAGGTTGAAGAAAATGCGGCAACCTATTTCGCGCAAGCCGGAAAAATCCTGGATACCAGTGCGCAGAAGCTGGAAATTCGCCGCAACAGCGAGTGGCTCTCCACCATGAACTTCGCGGACGCGTTACTTCTGGCGCAACAGATGACCGTGGCCCGTATGCTGGAGCGCGACACGTTCAGCGAGCGGCACAAGGCCGGCGAAGCAATATATATCCATGAATTTATGTATCCGTTAATGCAGGGCTGGGACTCTGTGATGATTAAAGCCGACGTTGAGCTGGGTGGAACCGATCAGACGTTTAATAATCTTGTCGGACGGGATCTGCAGGCCGGCCAGGGGCAGGAGCCGCAGATTGTCGTGATCATGCCGATTCTGTGCGGCACCGACGGCGTACAGAAAATGGGGAAGTCTCTGGGAAATTATGTCGGTATCGCGGAGGCACCGCGGGAGCAGTTCGGGAAGGTCATGAGTATTCCCGATTCCCTGATGAAGCAGTGGTTTGAACTTTGCACGGCGTTATCACCGGCCGAAATCGCCACACTCACCGACGGCACTCAAACCCACCCGCGCCAGGCCAAAGAAGAATTAGCCTTGTGCATTGTGCGGCAGTTTTACGGCGATGCCGAGGCGAAGGCCGCCGCCGATGATTTCCGCCGCAGATTTACCGAAGGACAATTACCTCAGGAAATAGCCACGCAGGAAATTGATTCCCAACTGGTTAAAGACGGCCATATCGGGCTGCTGGCGCTGATTAAGGCGGTAGGATTCGCCCCGTCCACCAGTGAGGCCCGGCGACTGGTGGAAAGCGGAGCGGTGAGCTTTGGCGGCAATAAAATCAGTGATCCTAAAATTCAGGTATCCATAAGCGATTCTCCGATATTGCAGGTGGGAAAACGCCGGGTATGTAAAGTGACAGTGCGGTAAATTAACGCGATGTTGACCAGCTAAAGTGCCGCATCCCCTGCGGATTGGGATCGCAGCTTTTCCCCCAGCACGTCAAATTTCTGCCAGGCTCGCCCCTTCCACCGCCAGAAACTCCAGATTCCGGAAATGCACACATAAACAGTCGCCATGATCCATGGTCCGGAGGCTCCCCAGGCTGGTTCCAGCCACATCACCAGCCCCCCGCCACCGACGCACAAACCCCACGCAACCGCTGTGGTATAGATCGTGGGCACCAGCGTATCGCCGGCACCGCGCAAGGCACCGATATACACGATATTCATGCCGTCAAATATCTGGAAAATCGCTGAATATATCAGCAACTTTTCAGCAATATGCCGCTGTAAGGGCGGCCCAAGCATAAATCCCGCCAACGCTCCGCGAAAGAATAAAAATATCAATCCGCACACTCCCATATACGCCATGCTGATAGCCACCGCCCAACGCCCCGCATGCCGCGCGCCGGCAATATCTCCCTGGCCGATCCGTTTGCCCACCAACGCACAGACCGCCATACTCATCCCGACTGCGGGCATAAAGGACAAACTTAAATAGCGCATCACCGCACTTTGCGCCTCCGCCGCGGCGCTGCCGAAATGATCCACCCAAGCCAGGGAAAAAATGGTCCAGCAGAGAATGTCGCTGGATGATTGCAGGCCCGCCGGTAAACCAATGCGCAATATCTGCCATAGTTTCTTTAGATCTAATCGAAATCCGCGGTGCGTATGAAAGCCGATCTTATAGCGGTGCGACAGGAAAATACCCAGCAGAATTGCCAACGATACACCCGATGCGATGCTGGTGGCTAAAGCGGCCCCCAGCAACCCTAAGCGCGGTGCGCCAAGGTGACCGAAAATCAATATCCAGTCTAAAATCAAATTAACGACATTCCCCACCACGCCCGCGGTAAACTGATGCACGGGGCGATGCACGCCCAGAAAAAAATTCCCTAAAACAGAATTGGCGAAGCTGATCGGCGCAATCAGCAACATGATTTGCGCAAATAGTGTCTCCAGATGCAGCAGCGGATTATGGTGGCCCAACAACCGGAACCACCACGGCACAAGAGGAATTAAGGGATAAAAAACCACCAACGATCCAAGGGCCAGCCACAACCCCTGCCAAGCGAACCGGGCCGGTGCATCCGGTTCGCTTCGCCCCAGCGACTGCGCCGCAAGCGTATTAATCACCCCCGCCACGCCCACACACGCCGAAACCAGCACCCATACACTGATTCCGCCGTTAAATGAAGCCGCCAGATTAACACCATGCGACTGATTCTGCCGATCCACAATCGACAGCATCCAACCATCCATAAACTGCATGAGGGTATAGCTGATCGTGCCGGCGATGGTGGGAATCGCCAGGCGTAACAGCGTAGGCAATGTTCCCGAAAGTGCGTTAGCATGCGATGTTGCAGAAATTTTTCTGGTCATTGACTTGCCTGCCGAGCCATTTTCACACTAAAATCCGATTGTTTTATAAAGGAAGCCCTAACATGAGCCAGCAAATATTAACTCTTGATCCCGCATCTTTCGCTCCATGCCCTGACCAAAATCAATCCGCCGGGCCGATTCACACTTTAGCGTGGCTGATTGTACTGGCCGCCGGCGTTGCGTGCCTGATAGTTAATTGGATTGTACACTTTAACTATCTTCCCCACGCCCCAATCGCCGACTATGGCTTTGCCGGGGCCTTGGATCTGGAACTGCATATTTTAGGCTGCGCCATCGCCGGTATCGCGGTGGGAATTTCCCCAAAAATCAAGCTCGCTCTGACATTAAGCATTCTGGTGCTGACGGCGAACATCGCCTTCTACGTTTTGATGTTCCTGTTCGGACCATTCACGAGCCTGCCGGTGCGGTAAGGTTCGGGGCGTAACCAAGAAAACACAACTCTTCGGAGGTTGTGAAGGTGGTAGGAATATGAAAGACGATAGTGAATATATCGGTAAAAGAATTCTCGTTGGCCTCACCTACCTCGACAGCAAAGGCCAATTGATGCGCCAACTGCAATACCACGGTTTTATCTCGCGGATTACAGCAGAGGGAATCTTTGTTCGCTTGCCGAATGGAGAAGATCATTGTTCGTTGCCACCTGATACCGCCTGTCTCAAAAAAGCACCGCCCGGAGAATACCGGTTACGGTCGACCGGCGAAATTATTACAAATCCCGATTATCTCGCGCAATGGACTATCACTAAGAAGGGTGATGCGGCTGCCGAGATATCAACCAGTCCCAAAAAATAGACGCGTGACAACATGCAGTGGGCGTCGCCCGACCACCGAGTATGTGTCCCAGCCCGGCCATTTAGCCTTCGGTGTCCGCGCGACGGTCGGCTGGCCAGCCTGCCGGGTATCCCATGGGCGGCTTGGCTCATTGGAACTCACAAGACAGTGGTACTGCGCAAGCATTGGGCAGAACAAATTAAAGCCTTATGCGCGGGTCGGCAAACGCGCAAGCGATATCAACCAGCAGATTCATCAATACCAGTAAAACGGTATAAACCAGGACAATGCCTAATACCAGGGGTATATCCTTGTCCAGACAGGCATTGACGAATACTTCTCCCAGCCCGGGAATGGCAAATATTTTTTCAACAATAAATGATCCGGTCAGCACACTGGCCGTTGCCGGTCCCAAAAAAGCCAGCACCGGAATTGAGGCGTTGGGCAGGACATGCCCCGCAATGACTTTCATGGGTGATAAGCCCTTGGCCCGGGCGGTACGAATAAAGTCTGAAGAAATAACATCCAAGGCGCTGGCACGGGATAATCTTGCTAAATAGGCCAAGAATAACACGGACAACGTACACGCCGGCAAAATTAATTGCTTGACAGATCCCCATCCGCCCGAGGGCAGTAGCGAAGTTTCCACTGCAAATAACATCAACAGGCCTGAGCCGATGACAAATGTCGGTAGACTGATTCCCAGCAATGTGCCAACCGCCAGTGCAACATCCGGCCAGCGGCCACGATATACCGCTCCCAGCACTCCCGCCGCCACACCCAGCCACAGCGCAATAAGTAGCGCCATAGCACCTAAAGCCACCGATACCGGCAGACTGTTGCGGATCACATCCAGTACTGTCCAATTGGCATAACTGATCGTCGGGCAGATCGGA
>JAKATV010000073.1 GCA_021818565.1 Planctomycetota bacterium | reverse complement strand
GTCATGTCTGGCGTCGGGCCGCCTTAAGGAGGTTCGCACTCAGGTCGATGATAATGCGATAGTCGGAGCCAAGCCGCAGCCCGCCCCCGGTGTTGCCGCCGCCCATGAACAGCATCCGCAGTCACCAACACCGATGATGGATGCGATCTCGCGGGGTTCGTGGCCCAGCCATGCGGCCGAACTGAAGAAAACGCACTATCCGCTTCAAATGTATGAACAGGCGCTCCAGAAACGCGCAACGCAATGGGGCTATGGCGGATATGTATCGCTACCGGGCGTGGCGGCGGGGGTTCTGGTTCGGGCGTCAGCACGGCCGGATATTACCAAAGGCTCAAATTTTCTCCGTATCATGGATCCGTGCGGCAATTTCTTCAAAACCGATGCGATGAGAGGTCTCTGTGACATCGCGGACAAATATGCCTACGGTTTGCTGCACCTGCTTAGCACGGGGGGCGACCTGGAAATGCTGGGCATTCCCACGGAAAACTTAAAACCTGCGGTAGATGAAATTACCGCTCTGGGATTTGATGTTGGATCCACCGGCGACGACTACCGCACGAGTGAAGAGTGCATTGGGCCGGCCAAGTGTGATCTGCCGCTTTATGACACACTGGGATTTCGTGAAGCTTGGTATAAGCGGTTTCTCGAGGATGTGCAGTACCCCCGCTTTCCACACAAATTTAAATGTAAATTTGCGGGATGTCCCAATGATTGCGTGCGCGGCGGGCAAAAGGCGGATGTCTTCGTTTGCGGCGTATTCCGTGACTTGCCGATCGTCGATCAACCGAAAGTTGCGGCATGGGTAAAAGGCGGGGGGGATATCAGCACGGTCTGCACGCGGTGCCCGGGCGGCTGTTTGACTTGGGACGCCAAGCGCGGGCTGGGCATTGACGGGGACAGTTGTCTTCGTTGTATGTACTGCATTAATAAAATTCCCGGCGTGCGCCCGGGGGGTGATCGCGGAGTCGCGATTCTGGTGGGCGGTAAATTACGCGGCAAGTATGGCCCCATGCTGGCCAAAGTGCTGGTGCCGTTTATGAAAGCCGTGAAGCCGGATTATAAAGAAGTCTTTGATCTCATTGAACGTATCACGGCAGTGTATGACGAGCATGCGCGTAAAAAAGAGCGTATGGGTGACTTTTTGCTGCGGATCGGCATGGTCGAATTTTTCCGCCTGGTCGGCGTTGAACCATCCGCACAGCTTTTTGATCGCCCCCGTACCAATCTGTATTACCACTGGGAACCCGAGGAAGTCAAGGCTGAAATTGCTCAGCGGAATATAGCCAGTCAATCCGTTAGTAAGGAATAAAGTTATGCCAGGAATAGGAATACCACCGCTGGAAGCTAATTTGCCGCCGATTGTAAAACGTAACTACGGCAAATGGATATCGCACCAACACCCCCGCCCCGGCGTCATCAAGCATGATTCCGAATCAGGAGAGGCTTGTTTTACCGTGCGTGCCGGTATGCCGCCAAATGCTCGCATCAGCACGCAAACGCTGCGGACGATTTGCGATCTAGCCGATGAGTTTTGCGAAGGCTACTTCCGTGTTACACAGCGTAATAGCTGCGAGTTTGTCGGCGTGCCGGAAAATCGCGTGGAGCAACTTATCGCGCGGTTGGCCGAAATGGGGTTTCCCGTGGGCGGTACCAATCGCTCGCTGCACAACACGGTATGCTGCACCGGTTATTTACATTGTCATTTGGCAGCGACCGATCCCGCGGCGATTATGAAAGCCGTCTCGGAGATGCTGCTGCATGAATTCCAGAACGACTGCCTGCCGGCAAAGTTAAAAATTAGCGGCTCCGGCTGTCTTAATAATTGCGGTGAATCTTCCACCGCTGACATTGCCGTTATCGGGGTGCATCGTGATTTACCTCCGATCCATGCGGAGAAACTCAAGGGCTGTGAATTGCCGCTGGTGATTTCGGTCTGCCCGGTCGGTGCCATCCGGCCGAAAGGTCCCGGGATGATTGAGATTGATCCGAAACGCTGTGTTCACTGCCCCGCCTGTTCCGTTGCGTGTGCCGCCATGGCTCCTATCGGTAGCCCTGACGGTGATGGCGTGGCGATTGTAGTCGGTGGGAAAGCGGGCAATACCGGGGATGGGCCGGCCATGGCGAAGCTGGTGGTGCCTTATTTACCGAATAATCCACCTTTTTGGCCGGAAGTCACGGCTGTCATCCGAAAAATCGTTGACGCCTGGTCCGCCAATGCCCGCAAGGATGAGCGAGTTGGTGAATGGATTAACCGTATCGGTTGGGAAAAATTTTATGAACGGACGGCTTTGCCGCTGTCATTTAAGGTTATGGATAATTACGACGCCCGCGCTCTGGAATGTGCCAAGCCCAACGTGCGTTTCACATGGTAAGAAAAGGAGTCCTATATGGCCGCTGTTACACTGGCTGGAAAGCAATTTGAGGTTGATGAGGACGGTTTTATGCTGGACGTCGCACAGTGGACGCCCGAGGTGGCTATTGGCCTGGCTAAATCCGAAGGCATCGAGACGCTCACGGATGACCATTGGAAGGTGATCAACTATCTGCGCGGGTATTACCAGAAATTCAATGTTGCGCCGCCCGTCCGGATGGTCTGCAAAGAAACCGGATTTTCACTGAAGCGCATTTATGAATTGTTCTCAACCGGTCCGGCCAAAGGCGCATGCAAGCTTGCCGGTTTGCCCAAGCCGACGGGTTGCATCTAATAACACGGCGCGGGGCGCTGGAAAGATGCAATGCCGCATCCTGGCGGAGAACAACCGACGGGACCGCAGAGGCTGCTTTTGTGAGTTGTGTTGCTATGCCTGGCATTTTGTTAGCCGTGATTCTGTATGTGGCTATGGCGATTTTTGTAATCGGTATGGGCTGGCGCATGTACAGGTGGATTCGTACGCCGGTGCCGCTGAAAATCGTGCTTACGCCCGGGCCGCAAAAAGCTTCAGGCGTGCTGGGGCGACTGGCCGGAGAATTATTCGGGTTTCGTGCCCTGGCCAAGGCGGATCGGACACTTTGGACTCCGGCCTGGTTATTCCATGTTTCGCTAGTGCTGCTATTTCTGGGGCATCTGGGGGGCTTGGTGATTCCCCACATCGCCCAGGCGTCGCTGGGACTCAATGAGCAACAATTTGAACACATGGCACAAATCGTCGGCAGCGCTGTGGGAATCCTGGCTATAGCCGCGCTTGTGTGGCTGCTTCTCCGGCGATTGCTTTTGCCGCGGGTGCGGTGGATTTCCACCTTCAGCGACTATTTCGCATTGGTGTTGCTGTTGCTGATTATTGCCACCGGCAATGCCATGCGTTTCATGGGCGGTCTGAACATTATCCAAGCCCAGCGGTTTGTCGCGGGCTGGTGGACACTGCATCCGGTGGCACCGCCGCGCGATCCGATGTTCACGGTTCATCTGCTGCTGGTGTGCGCGCTGCTGATTTATATTCCATTTAGCAAACTTGTTCATATCGGCGGAGCGGCGCTATGGAGTCCGACGCTGAATCAACGCAATAATCCGCGTCAACAACGCTATGTTACTACTTGGGAAAAAACCGATGGAAATTCCCCAGCTTCATCCTGATGCCTGCCTCGGCGTCCAAGCGCATCGTGCCAAAAAAGAATTGCTGGCACCGCTGGGATTACCGCCGGAAATGCCTCCGGATTGGCGAGAGAAGGCGTTGTGTAAATTCGATGAATTGTTGAAGCAACGGCGATCGTTGTCGCTATATTTGGATATTTGCGTCCGTTGTGGGGCGTGCGCTGATAAATGTCCTTTCTTTCTGGGCACTGGCGATCCAAAGAATATGCCCGTCGCCCGCGCCGAACTTCTGCGGAAAGTATATCGGCGACATTTTACCGTCGCGGGCAAAGTCGCCGGTTCTTTGGCGGCCGGTGAGGAGCTCACCGACACCGTGCTACAAGAATGGTTTACCTATTTTTACCAATGCTCGGAGTGTCGGCGCTGTGCGGTATTTTGTCCGTTTGGCGTGGACACGGCGGAAATAACAATGGCGGCGCGTGAAGTTATGGCGTCCATCGGCGTGGCCCCGAAATATGTCACCGAGGTCATTAAAAAAGCGCATGAAACCGGCAATAATATCGGTATCCCGGAAGCCGCATGGATTGACAGTTGCCGATTTCTGGAAGAAGAACTCAAGGAACAAACCGGCTTGGATATTAAAGTTCCGGTCAATCAGGCGGGCGCGGAAGTGCTGCTGGTGCCGCCCTCGGCGGATGTGTTTGCCAATACTGATACGATGATGGGTTATGCGCGTTTTTTTCACGCGGTCGGCATCAGTTGGACCACCAGCTCCTACGCCAGCGAGGCGGCCAATTTTGGAATGTTTCTTAATTATGATCAGCTCAAAAAAGTCAACCGCCGAATGTTGGACGCGGCTGGGCAATTAGGCGTCAAGCGTCTGGTCATGGGAGAATGCGGTCATGCCTGGCGCGCGGCTCAGGCGTTCATGGATACCCTCAACGGTCCCGTGGATTTTCTGGAACCGCCATGTCCGGAACATATTTTGGAATTGGCGGCCCGGTATATCCGTGCCGGTCGTCTAAAACTCAATAAATCCGCCAATGACGGTCTGACCGTCACCTACCATGACCCCTGTAACCTCGCCCGCGCCGGCGGGCTGCTGGAGGAGCCGCGTGAAATCTTACGCGCTGTCGTCAATGATTTTCGTGAAATGCCCGCCGACACCATTCGTGAAAAAACATTCTGCTGCGGCGCTGGTGCCGGCCTGCTGACGGATGAACTTATGCCCACGCGAATGAAAGGAGCCAAGCCGAGAATGGAAGCATTCCGGACCACCGGTGCCACCCATCTGGCCGTTCCTTGTGCCATTTGCAAGGCCCAGTTTCCGGTCGCGTTCAAACATTACGGCGTAGACGCCCAAGTGGTGGGTGTCATGGATTTATTAGGTAAGGCAATTGTACTGTAAAAATACGGAGGTGCTTTATGTATGTTATTGTGATCGACGAAACAAAATGCAATAACTGCGGCGAATGTGTGAAAATATGCCCCAACGATATCTATAAGATTGTCAATGATAAAGTAACGGTGGGCGACACCACCGAATGCAGCAACTGTCAGAGCTGCATTTCCATGTGTGAACCGCAGGCTATTACTATTTCGGAAATATAAGGAGTTCCCATGAGTTTGATTTCCATTAAACATGAAAAAGATTACCGTGTCAGTGCCACGATTCGCCAGCATCAGTTGATTCTTGACGTTCCAGCCAATCAGGGCGGCACCGATGCCGGCCCCACACCAGTTGAACTACTGGCAGCGTCGCTGGGATCGTGCGTGGCCATGCATGTCGCCAAGTTCTGCAAAGGGGCGAAGCTCCCTTATGAGGGATTCGGTATCGACGTGGACCACCAGGTTGTGACCAGTCCGCTGCGAATCGGATCCATGGCGGTGGATATTACGATGCCGCCGGATTTTCCTGAAGATCGCTTTGAATCCGTCAAACGGGCGGCGCAGCAATGTACGGTGAAAAATACGCTCAAAGACACGACGGCCGTGGATGTCGAAGTTTATGTGGGTGTATGAACTTCCATGCGTGTCGCCAAGGGAAGCTCCCGCGGCCGTCCGGATGTCAATGTATTCGCCGGAACAACC
>JAKATV010000486.1 GCA_021818565.1 Planctomycetota bacterium | reverse complement strand
TGAACCAGCACGGCAAGGAGAAGGGCACGAAAGCGATGAGCCTCCGGCGTAAACGCAAGCGTTGCGCCAGCAGCTTGAGCTATCTGTTCAAAACGCTGCTCGCTTGATTCTACATGCGATTGCCCTGGGCCGTCCGTAACCTCAAACCATCATGCCTCGTAATCCAACCACCGCTCTATTACCATCCACGACCGTGAAAAGCCGCCCGGAGGTGGACGCAAAACGGCCGCGGGATTCCCACCACGCGGCTGCGTGACTGGGCGGCGCGGCGATTGGCGGTCCCGGCACACCGGGAAAACCCATGCCCGCCGGGACGTGCGCCAAAAACATCCGGTGCGTGAACGGTTACGATTTTTCAGAGGCGCGGCGATTCCAACTTCCACTTCTCTTAAGTTTTATACCCGCTCCTGCCGATGCCAGAATGGAACGGTTCGTTATCGGCGGCGCGGTCCCGATAGCTAGCGAGATATAGACCGACCCGATTCCGATAACAACAACGAAACGAGTGTGCTTATGGCTCTGAATTCACCCGATGCGAAGCGGCGGCAACAACCCAGGAAACGAAACCGATATTTCACGCTCGCCGAAGCACACCGCGCTTTGCCGCTGGTCCAGCGGATCGCCGCCGACATTCAGCGGGTTGAGCTGGAACGCCGCGACCTGGTGGAATTGGCCGGCGCCATCCCGGAAGGAGCGCATGACTCTCGGGAGATGCGCGAAATCGAACACTCCTTCGACAAGCTTACCGAACGCCTGGCTTATTTTGTCGAGGAACTTGTCATGATCGGCGTCGAACTGAAAGACCCGTTACGCGGTCTGCTCGACTTCCCCACCATTGTCGATGGCCGGGAAATTCTGCTCTGCTGGCAGATCGGTGAGCCGGTCCTCGCCTGGTGGCACGAAGTGGACGCCGGCTATGGCGGCCGACGGCCAATATGCGAACTCGAATGCCTCTCCGCCGCCGTCGGATAAAGTTTCCGCCGCATGTGTGGCGTTAATCTTTGGCGATAAGAGCCGTCCGCGGGGCGCTCCCACCACTTTCGCCGCAATCAGTGTTACGCGCCTGTCCAGACCGGCGGCGGTTCTATGGCGTCGGCGGGACGCGGGCCGCAATCTTTTCGCGCGGTTCCGGATTGCCGGCTGATGGCACGAACGCTCATGTCGTGATCGCAGAGAATCTGGCAACTCAAGCGCAGTCCCGGCCGGCTGGTCAGGCCCTTTTCCTGAAGAACGTTTTTTTCCGCCTCGGTCATCGCCGCCGGTTCGCCGGCAATGAACTCCACGCGGCAGGTGGTGCACCTGGCGAATCCGCCGCAGGCGTGAAGCTGATCCACCCTGGCCTGATCCTCCAAAGCCAGAACAAGACGTTTTCCGCCGGGAACCTCAAAGACTCCAAAGCCTTCCACTGTTAATTTCGGCATTTGCATCTCCTGATAAAATCGTTCATAAAACTCTCGATACGAGTTTTTAGTATGCGCGTCAATGGAAATCAAGGCAAGATATTCGCACGCCAAAAAATATCGTTTATCATTCGACCCGCGTTCGGGATCAGTTGCGTATTGAACGCCGGCCATGAGGAGGCTGGACGATCCCGATCCCGACGGCTATCGGAATCGGGATTTGATTATTCCCAGAAATACAATGACCCGTTGTCGAAATAGTTGCAATGCAAATTGGCCGGTCCTTTCCACTGCACCGAGCCGTCGTTGTAAAGAATGTTCGCGCCCCGCACGCCGTTTTGGCCGACGTGGTTCGACAGGGGCACGCGGCCCGGCGCGCTGAAGTTATCGGCCTGGAACAGCCAGGACAGCGGCGGCGGCTGCGAATTGCTCACCGTCACGTCGCTGCCCAAAATGGACTCCACGGCGCTGTGGCTGTTGGTGGCCGAAGTGAACGGATGCGCCGGATCCAGAAGGGAGGTATTCGCCGAAATACCCGTCCAGGGATTGGTTACGTTAATGGGGCTGGTGTTCGTAAACCCCTGCTGGGTCCTCGGATTCGAAAACGTGCCCTGCGAAAATCCGAACCAGTAATTGTAGCCGAGAAAGATAGCCTGCAAAAACTCGTAGGGTTGGGTAAGGCTTTTCTGCCAGGGAGAAAGCGCTTGACCCCACTCGGAAGAGTTATACAGCTTCGGCGGCGCCACCCACGACATGGGAAAGGTGCGGGAAAGCTGACCACTGCCGCCGCCCGTTTGCAGTGTATTCCCGTCGAGAGTTAAAAGTCCGGACTGTGGGCAAAAGAAAACCTGGGGATTCTTGATAATGCCGCTGGTATACAACAAAGCATAACCAAAGGGGAAATCCTGGCCCGTATGCTTGGACATACCGGTTCCGCCGGAGTTCATATTGCCGAACGGCTCGAGGGCCTCGTGTATATACCCTCCTTTCCAATCCCCACCCTGCGGCCCGTTCCACCCCGCCGGCAGGGGATAGTTTTTATATTCGCCGATGTAAACGAACACGCCCTGCCCCAGCGATCGCAGATTCGAGGCGCAGACGATCTGCAAGGCCAGGTTGCGCGCCTTGCCCAACGCGGGCAATAACAGTGAAAGCAAAACGGCAATGATCGAAATGACCACCAGCATCTCCACCAAGGTGAAGCCGGATTGTTGTTTGTGGGACCGGCGCGTTTGGCTTGGAGTATGTATGTGGGACCGGCGTCCACACCGGTCAATTGTATGATCAGCAGGCTCTTGTCTTATGGTTGTGCATGTCGGCATGATGGGCACTCCTTCGCGTTATTCCACCGGCCCGCGGTATGCGGCGATCAAAAAAGCAGACCGGACAGGGCGGCTACGAATGCGAGCGGGCGAAACACGGAGCGTGGATCAGTTTTGTACGGATTTTCTGTTTGCATGGCAACACAAACCTTTTCATGGAAATCGGTATCTCACTTGTTTAAATTCCGCTCGCGTGGTGGGACGGGGCGGGTGGGATGAACGGTAAAATAATGGAATTTACGGAACTTACCGTGCCCGGTCACTTCTTCTACGACGCGCGCCAGTTTATAATTAATGGTGAATTTTCCGGGCGGGATGGGCTTATCAATGGAAACATGGGAAATAGTCATTCTTATGGTGAAAGGGCCTGTCTCTGGGAATGGCTTATTCCATACGCCCGTTAAATCAAACCCCACCGGCAGAAATATCTTTCGTCCGGATTTAAGGCGAAAGGCTCGATACCTAATTCGACCGAGGCGAACATAACTCCCGGCGGACCATGATCGGAATACATTTGCCCTCCAGCCCGTCACCAGCGGATGGGACATTTTACCACCAATTATAAATCTGACGTGCGCGGGAAGACTATTATACGCACCCAAGAGACAGCCCCGCAGACTACCGTCCAGGCCTGTATTTCCGCAATTCCTGACCTGCCGGCAACGATTGAAAACCGACTGGGGATTCCGCGCAAGCCGCGCGAGATTCATCCAGTGCACGTGCGGCGTTTGGAGACGACGTGGATAATGGGGCACCAGAGGCACCATAGGCTCCAGAATGGGATTCTGTATAAAGGGAAACGTGCCGTGGGTCGGATGTGTTGGGCCAATAGTCAGGACATCATCAATAATGCTAAAAAAATAATAATGTCTGCCGTTATCGGTCACGACATTATCGATCTCAGCATGCGGGGAAAATGATTCGATACGATATTTTATACCCGCACCCCAAAATTCGTATCGACTTTTAAATGTTCTCGTTTTGCCATTCGTCGTGGTATGTATATGGTGGGCTATAGCTAGAAAATGAATGGTTTTAATATGCGTGTATTGCCGCGCCTGCCAGATCAGGGCCTGAGCGATTGGGTTGGCCGACATTTTTTGGTGTGCAGCGCGGACACCAGGATCGAACAACAGTACCGCAAGCACAGCGGAGAGCAAGAATATTCGCATCTCAAGTACTCCTTATTCCAATGATGGCCCCGTGATCCGCAATCCAGTCATCACGGAGCCACCTCCTCATTTGCCCACGCAGTGGAGTATCCGCCGGGAAGTAATTCAAATTTTTTAGTTTCTTTTTGCTAATACCTTATCCTTTCCGCTTCCGCGCAGGTACGAACGTATCACGTGAAAACCATTCATATATAAGAAGGGTGTCCTGGTGTTCCACCGCAATCCCTTTTCAATTTGCCGGGAGGTGAGGATGCCGTGTGCTTTTTCCACCGCCTCCCAGCGATGAAACATCCCCAAATGGTAATAGCATTTTTGAGCGATCGCAGCGGCGGTGGAGTTTTGCGGAAGTTCGCCGTACTTCGCTACGCACCAGCGCAGAACTGACAGATAAGCCTGCCGCTGGTTGGCCGACCAGGCGGCGGGGTTGCGGTGTTCGAGCACGTTAAGAATATCGAGAATTCGTTGGGCCGTTTTGATGGCCCACGTCTGACCCCCAGCCACGTCTGGCCGCCCGACGCTTCCGTGTCGGGCTATCGTGTGGTTGTGCCAGGCGGCTACCAATCGGGTGCGAAATTCCGCCCGCTGCTTTTCATGCGCTTGCCAAGCCCGGTGGCCGAAATAATAGGGCGCCGGATGCTCGGCCAGCGGGTCGAGCATCGCCCCGGACAGAATGGCGATGAGTGAATAATTCCTGGCCACGCGAATCGCCAGTTTCATCGGCCCACGCACCAAGAACCGTTTCCAAACCCCACCCCAGAAATTCACCACCCGGCTCTGGACCGCACCGCGCATATCCGCCAACGACGCTGTATTGACTCGCCGGGGATTAAAAATAATGAAATGGTAAGACTTAGGCAGGGGAATCAGGGAAAGGACATAATCGCAGTTGCGGTTTGACCCACTGTGGCCATCCTTGTTGAAAAAATAGAGCGAGAGTGTGTACTCACCGGGCGGAATGTGCAGATACTCGTACAAATCCGGTCCCTGCCAGGTGAGCGGGTAAGTCCAGCCGTTATCGTTGACTTCCGCTTCCCGCCGGTCCTTCTTCCAGGAAGTTGTTTTATACATGATAATGCGGCTATCCATAAAAATTCCCGGTAGTTCCAGCACCCGCTTTTTGGCGGTATACAGCCATGTGATATGAAATCGAACGTAATCATTTTTCCTATGGTGTGGGCCGATGGCTTCGTGGTGATCCAACTCTACCGAGCGTGGCGACCATACATAATCCATTGGGGGATAAATACATGCGAACAAACACGCCCAATATCTTCCATATCTTCCCAGCCAACTGCCCTGCGTTCGCCAATCACTGGTGATGGGGACAAGCCGCGGACCAGTGGCCCGTGCCGACACGCGATGGGCCAGCAACTTCCGGCATAAGCCGGCCAGCCCGCTGACCGTGGGCGCCTGGGCCGGCGCCGGCAGGTTCGCCCGCCAGGACAGCCAGGCCAGCACATCGTGGAACCCGCCAAGTACATAATGGAATCCCGACAGCCAGCGGGACCACCAAGGCGGTTTCGAGATGCGAACCGCCGAGACGCCCGTGCCATAGTGGCCGATTAGCGTTTTTCCATCGCTCCGCGGCAAAATGGCGGTTATATAAGAACTGCTGAACAGGCTCCCCCCGTGTCGGCTGACCGGCAGGACTTCCGGCATACTTCCCTTTGATTTGTTCACGCGGAATATACCGGTCCAGCAGCCATTGCGCCACGTGCCCAGCCAGAGCTTGCCCCGGCTATCC
>JAKATV010000133.1 GCA_021818565.1 Planctomycetota bacterium | reverse complement strand
ATTCCTCGACGCTGCGCCTCCAATGCTTTTGATTCCATTCCATGGCACTATTATGACACCGAAACTTTGCTTGTCAATACTTAACATAGTAATATTAGGTTGCCTAACGCGGCGTTGGCATTCGCCAAGATCCGCAGTGTTTGGGCGTCCAAGGTCAGCGGCGGCTTCTGGGGCGGCAATGCCGCGGGAACGAAGGCCCGGACTTCGTCGTGATCCCACATGGTGATTCGATAGGTGCCTGTGATTCTTGCCATACCTGGTCAGGCCTCCGTTACTAAAGATCATCGCTAGTTACAAGAACGTTACCATTGCGGGGCTATAGTAAAGTATTCTTTACCAAGAGTCTACCTGAGAAAGAGACACATTGGGAGCAAAGCTTTTGATGCTCTTCAGCAGTGACGACGCTGTGTTCCTACGCCAACTGCGGCTTTGTGCGGCCCACAGGGTATTTTCATTTTTATAAAAATATTAACTTTGCGCTAAAAATCCGTAATTCAATGGATAATGTTGCGCTAATACGGGCTTTTTTACCGGAAAACCCTTGCTACCATCCCTTGGAATGTCGTACTGTTATTCCATGGGTTTGTTGAACCTCTGCTTGGCGTAGGCCGGGCAGACTAGCAAAAAGCAAGCGACTGAAAATCGCGGAGGTATGTACCATGACGCCGCCAATTACAACAGAATCCGCCTCACGCCCGCACGCGTCACAGCATAACGGCCATGCCGGGAACTTGCCGCGCATGATTCCGGTGGCTCCGGACCACCACGCCAAGCGGCAGGCGATAGAAATAAAGAACCTCGAAGTATTTTATGGAAAAGGCCGGGCGGTTCACGGCGTAAATCTGCACATCGCCCATGGCGAAGTGACGGCGTTTATTGGGCCGTCAGGCTGCGGCAAATCAACAATTCTTCGCTGCTTTAACCGCATGAATGATCTGATCCGACATTGCCACGTGCGCGGCAGTATCAAAATCCACGGTTCTGATATTTATGACCGCCGGGTGGATGTGATGGAATTGCGCAAACGCACCGGCATGGTATTTCAGAAACCCAATCCATTTCCCAAAAGCATTTTTGAAAATGTGGCCTATCCGCTGCGAATTCATGGCATTCGCGGAAAGACCATGATTGCCGAAAAAGTTGAGAAATCCTTGCGCTCGGCCGGGCTTTGGGATGAAGTAAAGGACCGCCTGCATATTTCCGCGTTGTCCCTTTCAGGTGGCCAGCAGCAGCGTCTTTGCATTGCCCGGGCCATTGCGGTAGACCCTGAAGTACTGCTGATGGATGAACCCTGTTCGGCGCTGGATCCCATCGCCACGAAAACCATTGAATCGCTGATTAATGAATTAAGCAAAACCATGACCATCGTGATTGTCACGCACAATATGCATCAGGCCGTGCGCGTGGCCCATCAGACCGCGTTTTTCTATATGGGCAACCTAATTGAAGTCGGTGCCACCGATAAAATCTTCCACAACCCCGACCACCAGCAAACCCTGGCTTACGTCACCGGCCAATTCGGATAAGTAACCGAAATCACAGTACCGGCTCTTATACCGACGCAGTAAACGCCGCCGAAAATTCCCGCCGAACCGATTAAGGCTGTCGCATTGGCAATTTAACCTGCCGACGAAATTCGGTAGGCGTCTTGCCAACGGCCCGGCGGAACATGACATTAAAAGTCGCGGACGTGCGGAATCCCGAATTTTCGGCAACGTCATAGATGGATTGATCCGTTTCCAGCAGCAGTCGCTTGGCACGGTCCAAATGCGCTCTCCAGATTTCCGCCTGCAAGGTCTGACCAGTCAGGCTTTTAAATCGCATTTCCAACGATCTTCGGGAAACAGGAATTGTCCGAAGGATATCCGCCACGGTGATCGGCCGGTTGCAATGATCCCGAATATAGTGCAGTGCTTCCACCACGTCGGCGTCATGGAAGGCGTAGACATTGGTAGATTCTCGCTGCTCAATGGGCAGGGGCGCAATGAGTATTGGCTCTTGCGGAACCGCGCGGCCGGCCATGAGTTTGTCAAGCAATTGGGCGCTGCGTGCCCCGGCCTGCACGCCATCAAGGGGGATACTGGTAATGGTGGGGTTGGCCAGCATGCAAATCCACAGGCGGTTATCCACACCGCAGACCGCAATATCCTCGGGAACCGCCATGCCGGATTCCCGCGCCAAACGCAAAATTTCATAGGCGAAGGCATCAATACAGGCCAGCACCGCGCAAGGCTTGGGCAGCTTGATCAACCAGCGGCTCAAAGCCATCAGATGGACGCCATCATGCAATTCATTCCACCCACGGGCGGAGCCACTGAAGCAATCCGTTGATAAGCCGCGGCTGGCAAGCGTATCGCGGAATCCATCCCGGCGGGCTTTTTCCCAGCGATGATTAAATTCCTCGGGCAGGCCATAATACGCAAAATGCTCAAAACCACGGGCGAGAAAATGTTCGGCTGCCATTATTCCGACACCACGGTCATCGGGCATCACGCGGGCGGGGGGTGTTTGCACTTCATCGGCACCAGAAATATCCACCGCCGGCACGCCGCTATGGTTGATAGCCTTGAGCAACTCCGGCAACGCCCCCCAGCGGCCAAAAATAACGCCATCGACTTTTCCGGCGGCAATTTCATCGGCAGTAACTTCGCCAAAGTTGGCCATATCGACGCGCCAGGTTCCCCGGCCTCGGGCAAACTGCGCGATAGCCTGCATAGCACGCTCGCCATAGGGTCCCATTTCTTCGAGAAATAGCGCAATTCGCCTGGAACTCTTGCCGCGAATACGCTTACTTTTAACGGTTTTTCTCATCATACAACACTCCATTTGAGCGACAAAATACCTATAATAATTTTGCGCTGTAGAAATAAATTTATGCGCTGTACGCAGTGGCGTCAAGCTTTTGGATCATTATCATTAGTGAAGTCTTGATGACGCGAGATGAACAATTAAATAACTAAGCAGCCTCAGGTGTGTCGCCTGGGACTGAAAAACTGGAAGGTTCAGGTATTTTTTCTTCGGAGGACTTTATTTATGAAAGTCACACATCCTATTGGTCGTAAGCCAAAAGGCTTCACACTCATTGAACTGCTGGTGGTTATATCCATCATCGCCCTGCTGATTGCATTGCTGCTACCGGCGTTGGCACGGGCGAAGAAGCTGGCTACCAACACTGTATGCCTCTCTAACCTGCGACAGTTCGGCACCGCCTATGCGGAGTACGTCTCGCAATACGGTTTCATGACACGGCAATCGGCCTCTGGCGGAAACGGTGACAACGCGGGAGGGTGGTTCGAAATGCTCGCGCCGTTTATGACCACGCCTGCATCCTATATTTGTCCCGCGACGACTGTAAATTATGGCATCGGCTGGGTGGAAGGCGCAAATGATCCTGTCACGCCTTGGTGCCGCGTTTTCCTGCATCAGAATGGCAATCTTTACAACTCCGGTCAGGTTCCCGCCGCTTTCCTGAATCCGAACAACCCGCCGGCTACGTTCGGTGTAGGTACCATCTATTGCAGTTACACATTCAATGGCTTTATTTACAACTACAACGGTTCAGACGCCGACGGCCAGAACTACTTGAACGGCCTGGCCCCGGGTTGGGCCGGGAATACAACCAGCATGTTCTGGGGTAATTCTATCAACAGCGCCCCAACCAATCAGGTGCCGCTGATTCTCGACGGGCTTATGCCCGAGGGCTGCCCAAGTGTTTGGAATACCCCAGGGGGGAGCTTGACCACCAACCTGTATAACAGCGGTAATGTCTGGTGGGATTTTATGACCAGATTTCTTTCCCTCCGGCATGGCATTACAACCAATGTTGCGTTCGCGGACGGCCATGCGGAAGCCGTTAAGCTCCCCGATCTTTGGACGCTGCGATGGAACCAAAATTGGAACCCCACTCAGTCAGATCTGCAGGCCGAACGAGCACAGATCGCTGCGTTATACCAACCGCAGTAACACGTTGTTGTGAATGTGGTAGGAGAAGTTACCTCTTGCACAGCGCTGCCTAAACGCATGCAGCTAATTGAGATTTTGGGCGATTCCGTCAATTTGAAATTGGAATTATCCCACTTTCCTTACACCCTCCTAAAGCCGGCCGCCTGATCAAATAGACAAGGCGGCCGGCTTGTTTGGGGGACGAATCAGGGATAGCGTAAACTGCGGAAAAAACTCAGCGATTGGGCGGCGTAATGTGCGGACTTTTTCTGAGGGCAATGCGGGGCTAAGTGTGCCGCCGCACCGCTAACGGCTATTCTCTATGGTACTTGGCGTTCCCCAATGGCGTTTTGGCAGCCCAAGCGCGGCAACATTGAGTCGGTCAAGGGAAACAGGGTTTGGCCAGCGCCGTTGCGGAACAACGAGGCGGGCTGGTGATTTGCGATCCCGTCGGGCCGGCGATGGGGTACCAGTGCGAACCTTTGGCCGGCAAACGCACCAGTGTACCCATGGCTACCGCGACCTGGTATTTGGAAAGGGAGGAATTAAATTGCATGGACTGTTGGGGGGTCATCGTGCCGCTGAGCGGGCGAGCAAGATATGCTTTTGCCGCCTTGGCACGGCGTGTATACTTCAGCAGGTAGCCGATCTTTTTATCGCCACACGTGCTGCAGGTGAAGAAAAAAGCCTGTACCAGCGTATCTTTGCCCCCGGCACCCTTCAGCGGTGAAATGGCGGTGATCGGCTCCGTGGTAATACTGCCGTTGGACGTATCATAAAAATAGTAACTGCTTGGGGCAGGCGGAGCGCTGACGGGTTTTAGTTCCCAAATTAATAATCCAACGGCCAGACAGACCATCACAACGCCCCCGATAACAAACGGCTTTTGGTTTTCATTGATCTTTTCCCGAATGCCCGATATCGCCATAGAAGTTTCCTTATTAGAAATAGCTTACCCACCGTCAAAAAGACCCCTGAGCTTTTCTAATTGCAAACTCCACCGATTTATTTGTCAACCTCTGGGGCACTCTGCGGCATCGTCAAGAACATTCGGATTTACCAAGCATATCATCGATTGCCTTCGGGCGGCAAGTGCCATCCGCGCACGCGACGGAAAACGGCCAACGCCGCTACCATCAACACGTATCGATATTTCTTCCAGCCGACGGCTGCTTAGATTTTCGCGCGGCAGAAACGATATAACCGCGAAATTGACACTCGATTGTCTGTGGATGTTTGCGCTTTAGAAATAAATTTATGCGCTGTACGCAGTGATCGCAATTCGCGATGGCACGCTGCCACACGCGGCGGGGCAATATGTCCGGGCAGGCGGCGAAATCGACGGCATCAATGCCGGCGCTAAGCGAATGCTTGGACTTGGAAACTCGCCTCGCAGAGGCCTGCCCGGATTTATTGCCACGCCCGCCACACGGCCGGACAATGATTTGGCCCCCCACCGGTGACCGGGAGTCCCACTATGCCGGATTCTGATTGTGATGGCGCAGCCTGACGGGCGGGGGATTTACCGTCCCTCGCGCAGATTGATCATTTCACCGGCACGCGTGGCCAGCGTGACCACGGTGCCACTTAGCGTACCCTGTTTGCCGCCGACAATCTGATAGTGCACACTTTGCCCGGGCCACGGATTACATAGCCGTAGCGGCTGACCGGCGTTACTGATGATTTTTACATACGCAACCCG
>JAKATV010000047.1 GCA_021818565.1 Planctomycetota bacterium | reverse complement strand
GCCAGTGTGATCTCCGGCATTTGCCCGATGCAGCAGTTTCGCAGCCATCGCGGAATTAAAGGAGAGCGTTAAGCTTTGATGCGGCGTGATCATGGCACTTAAGGCGGCAGCGCAATCGCGGCGATGGCGCTGCGCGTGTTGAAACAGCAGCGCTGTGCAGGCCAGCGATACAATGATTCCCGCGCTGCCGATGGAAAGCAGTTTCTTGCGGCCAATACGGTCCACCAGTAAAACACCGGCAATAGTCATAAGAAAATTCAAGGTGGTAAAAATCAGATAACCCCAGTGGGCCTGCACATCCGATAGGCCTGCCTGAATGAGAATCGTCGCGTTGTATGCGATGATCGAGTTTATGCCTGTCGCCTGATTACAGGCCAGAATAATACAGGCCAGAATAAATGGCAGCACATACCGGCGGTGCAAAAGAGATTCCCGCTTTGTCGGGGTGCCGTTGGCTTGCGCGGTCTTAGACTTCTCGGCCTGGGCCACAGCTTGCATTTCCGCTAATTCAATATCCGCTTGATCTGAACGCCGTGATTTCAGCAACGCCACTCGGGCGGCCGCATGACGACCCTTTTTGAACAGCCAGCGGGGAGACTCGGCCAAGAAAAAGCTGCCGATAACAAATAGAAGCCCCGGTAGCAGTGTCGTCCAGAAAATACTCCGCCACGCCATATCTTTGAACGCAAATAATTCCGCCGGGTTATGCAGTTTGGCGACCGCGGCCACGCGTATGGAGAAATACATGGCGATCGCAGCGGAAACGGCGATTCCCAGCGTTAAGAGCCATTGGAAAATAGCTGTCCCGCGGCCACGGCTCTGCGGGGTCAGGCACTCCGCCAAGTAAAGCGGCACGACAACTCCGATGAAGCCGGCGCTGATTCCCTGCAAGAGCCGGCCCAACAGTAAGGGGGTATAACCATGGGATAAGGCGATCATCGGGATGCTGGCCACGAACAGCAAGCCACTGATAATCATCAATGGCTTGCGGCCCAGCAGGTCCGCCAGCAGGCCTGCAAAGAGTGTCGCAATAACGCTGCCCAGCAGAACGGCGGCGACAATAATGGATATTTGCCCGGCATTGAGGCCTGAAGTCGCTTCCAGATACGGCAACGCTCCGGCAATAATTCCGACATCCACGCCATAAAGCAATCCACCGAGACCCGCCACCAGCAACAACATAACATTGTAGCGGCGCAGAGCAGCGAGGCTTGTGTGCATCGGATGTACGTCCATCTCGGAATTCCTGTCTGTCACCATATTGCCATGGCGACGCTGAATTGTCACGTCGCAGACGGTTGTATTATCGGCAACTCGGTGGCCGGTAATCCTAAGATTGTCTGAAAAAATGACGCATTGCCAAGTAAGCTGGGAAACTCTGATAGGTAGGCCTCTCGCCACTGCCGCAGGAACGTGCCGACTCGGGCTTTTTCCACCAATGCCCAGACCGCACCGCCAAAGCCCGCACCGAATGCGGAGGCCGCCACCGCATCCAGCCCGCGGGCTGTGGCCGCCAGTCGTTGCGTTTGCGGAACCTGATTATGCAGACAGGTTTCCGCAAGTCTCTGAGATTCGTCTACAATATTTGCAAGTTCCATCCAGTTTCCGCATTGCATCGCCGCCATCGCTGCTGGAATAAGTTGATGACTTTCGCGATCATACTGTTCCAGACGTGAAAGCAGTGATTGGGCGGAAAATTCTTTGGACTTGCTCTGGCGCAACGCCTGCCGAGCCGCTTGTATACTTTCCGGCCCACTACGGAATATGGCCTCCATACATTCTCCCGGTCGGTGCGTGAAATCCTGCCACAGCTGCACACATGTTGCCGCGCGTTTGCTTACCCGGTTGTATGCCGCACCGGCGCTGCCGGTTTTATGAGCAGAAACACCGCTGACGGCAATGGCAAAAGTTAAGTCATCGGGCAACGCTACGGAACCAATGGTTCGTGAATCATAAAAATCAAACGCCGTTAATTTTCCCGGGGTGGAACATAATATTGCGGTATGGTCCTGACTGCCTCCGCGTGTTCCTACGCCGGTATCCGCACCATGATCGCGCCACGCCCGCCCGCTTTCAATACAGCCCAGAAAATCTCCCAGCGCCACCGGGTCTTGTGGAAGCCCAATATGTTCCGAGGCGAATAATTCCGCATTACTCTGGGCCAACGCCAGATAAAAACCCACAATCAGGCAACTGGAACTGCTCAATCCGGCGGCAGCCGGCAAATCGCTGATAAAAGCCACATCCGCACCTCGCATAGGTGCCGACACCATGCCGGCCAGTCGCCGCGCTACGGTGGCTGGATACACCGACCAACCGTGCGGTTTTGTGCCCGCAGATGTTGAGACATCCAGTTCTGTAATACTTCCATTCTGCGCATCGAGCATTCGTAAACGCGTGTCGGATCGCGCCGAAACACAAAAGCAAATGCCGCGATCGATGGCTCCAAGGATGCTGCGCCCCAGACAGTAGTCCGTGTGCTTGCCCAGAAATTCCAGGCGGCCGGGAACAAACCAACGATGAATCAATTGCGATTGTGGCTTTAATTGTGCGGTAAGCCCCAAGTGCGCAGCGGCAAATAAACGTCGTTTTGCCACATTGACATGCATCCATTCATTTTCCGGCACCCGACGAGAATGGCCCGCCGCATCGACGGAAACTGGAAGCTGTATTGGACTCATAGCCGCACCGCCAGACCGGCAACCCGCGCCGCCACCGCTTGAATATCGGATCTCTGTGATAAATCCAGCACCGCCTGATCGCAAGGCACAACCGTATAGTTCACACCAAGCTTTCGCATGGAGACCATGACGGCATCCGGGAGTTCTAATTCTCCGCGAGCCGAGACCGGTGTGGCTTGGCACGCGGCAAAAATGCGATGATCAAACCGCCAGCAATTCATGCTCAAAAGTACCGGTTCAGGCAAGCTTGCCAGAAACTCGGAGGTGGGTTTTTCAATAATCGCTTTTAGATGACCGTGGTTGTCGCATTGAATAATGGCAAAATGACACAGCCGGTCCGCGGTAATATTAGAGCCAAGCAGCATTCCATCGCGTTGAAAGCCCACCACACCGGGCGATGAAAGTTCACACAAGGTGTGCAGTGCCGCCAGGGGATAATAATTATCCGAATTCAGAACAAGAAAGGGATCGTCGCCGACAAATTCGCGGGCCGCCAATAAGGCATCCGCGGTGCCGCGCGGCACAGGCTGTATCGCAAATGATATCCGCAAGCGGCGGGAAAATTCCGCACGGCCATAATAACGGCGAATCTCGTGGTGAGTCGGGCCGATGACCAGGCAAACCTCACGAATGCCGGCGTCCGCCAGAGGTGTTAGCACGTAATCCAGAAAAGGTCGGTCGAATGGGATCATGGCTTTAAGCCCCGAGCTTGCCGCCGCATCCTGTTGCGCAACCAGTGACACCCGTGGGTCGGTTTTTCGCATGCGCGTGCCCATTCCTGCCGCCAAAATGACGGCTTTGCGAGGCATGGCTACAGAGCTATCTGAAGAGGAATGCATCATTGGCTGGCCGCACTCCATTTTACAAATCCTTCAATGGCTTCATATTCCGCCAGCCCTAGGCGGTTAAAAATATCGGCGGTTCCGCGGTTGCGATCCTCGGCACGCTGCCAGAACTCTCTTTGATCAGTTCCAGGAAACATCGCGCGGTCTTTCTGACTTTGATGCTTGAAAATTGCATCTCGTTTACGCGCCAATTCACCGGGACTTAGTGGAATCGCCATGTCAATGGATTCGGGTTCCCACTCCTGCCATGCACCGCGATAAAGCCACACTTCAGGCGGTGTTGTGCCGGAATCCCGGTTAAATATCTCAATTGCCTGCAGCAGCGCCTCCAGGCACATACGGTGTGTGCCGTGTGGATCCGATAAATCGCCGGCCGCGTAAATCTGGTGGGGCCGCAATTTCTGGAGTAACTCCAGAATAATCTGTACATCCGTCTGACTGATCGGGTCCTTGCGGATCAGGCCGGTTTCATAAAATGGTAAATCCAGAAAATGAAGCTGTTGCGGAGGTATGCCGCAGGCTCGGGCACCGGCCCGCGCTTCGCATCGTCGAATCAGGGTTTTTATGGTGCGCAGCGGCGGTGAATCCGAATCGCCCGCTTTTTTGCCAATGACAAATTCCTCCAATTGCCGTTCCAGGCGTTCCGTCGATACCGCATCCAAACCAAATCCGCGGTTAAACTCCCGGACAAAATCGGCATAACGCAGCGCATCGGCGTCAAATACCGCAATATTTCCGCTGGTCTGATAGGCAATGTGCACGTTATGTCCCTGATCCACCATGCGGATAATCGTCCCGCCCATGCTGATGACATCATCATCGGGATGTGGGCTGAAAACCAAAATGTTCTTGGGGAATATCGCATCACCGGGGCGACGAATATCGCCCGGACGCAGCAGGGATTCCGGCTTGCCGGCCGGCCAACCGGTGATTTTTCCCACCAAATCACGAAACACCTTCAGATTTATTTCATACGCCGGACCTTGCCCGGCCAACAAATCCTGCAGGCCGTGCTCTCCAAAATCCTCATCGGTCAATTTCAATATCGCTTTGTTGAGCTTACGGGCCAGCCAGATAACCGCCCGTTTAGTCATTTGTTCATTCCACTGAATCGGCTCGGATAGCCAGGGTGATTTGACCCGCGTTAATTCCGCGGCTGCCGCGAAATCCAGCACGCATTGCACTTGTGGATGTTGCTGTAAATAGCTGGCGGGAATATTAGCGGAAATCGGGCCTTCCACCGCCTGCGCCACCGTGGCGGATTTGTTTTCCCCAAAGGCCATGAGGATAATACGCCTTGATTCCATGATCGTTCCGACACCCATGGTAATGGCCCGGCGCGGAACATATTGTTCGCCATAAAAATCACTGGCGGCATCCAGCCTTGTCACACGATCCAACGCGATGAGGCGTGTTCGGCTGTCGGCCGGAGATCCCGGCTCATTAAAGCCGATATGCCCGGTTCTTCCAATGCCCAGCAGTTGCAGATCCAAGCCACCAGAATCGCGAATTTGCGCCTCATACGACTGGCAGTAAGCGGCCAAGGCTTCCTGCGGCATCTGGCCATCGGGAATATGCACATTTTCCGGACGAATATCAATATGAGAAAATAAATTCTCCCACATAAAGCGGTGATAGCTCTGGCTGGCGTCCGGGGAGATGGGATAATATTCATCCAGATTAAAGGTTACAACATTCTGAAAGCTTAGGGATTCCATCTGATGCAGCCGCACCAGTTCCCGGTAAACGCCCAGCGGTGTGGAACCTGTGGCCAACCCCAGCACGCATTTTTGATGCGCCGCTGAACGTGATCGGATCAACTGCGCTATTTCATGAGCCACTGCAAGACTGGCATCTTCCGCGTGTTGAAATTCTGTTACCGCTAATCGCTCGCTGCCCCGCAACTGCGTGGAAAGGCTCAACGCCCCGGGCCTGGTATGCTTGGCCACCGCGGCGGTGGAGGGAGAAGACCAGAGTGAACGTGTCATGAAATCATACCCCTACGTACATTGCCCTTGATCGCTTCGGGTTTTGGCGCAGCCTGCAGGGCTTGAAGCTGCGGTGATCGTGTTTTTGTCAGCCTGCCCATAGTCACTATACCAAATCGCAACGTAAATAACGTCGGCACTGAAGCC